>JBBAFB010000032.1:0-17657 GCA_041655595.1 Bacillota bacterium | reverse complement strand
GGGATCCAGCTTCGCCTATGGCATGGGCAGAGGAATTGCCAGCCTTGGTCCCTTAATCGTGGGCTTGCTGGCTACTACAAATAACAACTTGTTTTTTGGGATATCAACAGGTGTTTTTGCTATTATCCTGATGATTGGGGCTCTTCCGTTCATGAGGGAAAACAAGGGAAAAGAGCTTTCCTCCTTGGACTAAGGCGGCAAATATTTATAACAAAATGATTTTGGAGGTGCTATAATGCCGTTCATTCAAATTAACATGTTAGAAGGCAGAACAGTTGAACAAAAACGCGGTTTAGCAAAATTAGTGACAAAAAGCGTGTCCGAGGCTTTGGGTATTGCGGAGCAAAATGTGACAATCATCATTAAAGATGTACCAAAAACCAATTTCAGTCAAGGAGGCACTCTAGCAACTGATAAACAATAAATTGTTCCATTAACTTAAAAAGGAGGGAAGAAAGTTAATGAATATACAGCAGTTATTTAATGAACGTCTCGGGCGCTACCAGGCTGCTATGAGTCTTGAGCCAAGTGACCGCATTCCAATTGCACCACCTATGAACTATTTAGCAGAAATATACTCGGGCTCAAATCATCAACAAAACATTTATGATGCTCAAAAGCTATTGGAGTCCGAAATGGCGTTTATCAGGGAGTTTCCCGAAACAGATGTTTTACGCAGTAACCGTATTTGGGGGCCAATGTGTGATGTTATCGGGTTGAACACCTACACTCTCCCGGGGAGGGAGCTACCGATAACAGGGCAATTTCAGTTTATGGAAAGGGAAAATATGAAGGCTGATGAGTACGATGCTTTAATCAGCAATCCGGCGGCTTTTATGATGGAAAGACTTATCCCTAGGTTGTTTTCTGAGATGGAGAAAGACTCAAGTCGGTCTCATTTTGCTTTTTTGAAGGCAGGACTAGCCCAAGGCAGGAGAAGTGAAATTCTGAAAAACAGAAATCATCAGCTGGAGGTTCAGTGCGGCATTCCTCAGGCCGGTTTGGGAGGATTTATTGCGCCCTTTGATGTCCTTTCCAATGCCCTAAGGGGGCTGAAGGGTGCCTTAATTGATACTTATAGACAACCCGATAAGGTTATCGAGGCCTGTAAGGTGCTCACCCCTATTATGGCTAGGTTTGCTTTAGCGAATGCGGATCCCCAAAAAAGGGTCCCGATAGTTGTACCCACCCATAAACCCTGTTTTTTATCTCCCAAACAATTTGAAACCTTTTACTGGCCGTCTTTTAAGCACATTTTAGAGATTTTGGTGGCTTCAGGATACAAGGTTAGGATTTTATTGGAGGGCGATTGGAGTAAGCACTGGCACCATTTACTTGAGCTGCCAAAGGGTACATTAGTGTGTGATATTGATGATCGTAGTGATATTTTTCAGGCAAAGAAAGAGATTGGTTTTCATCATTGTATAGCAGGTGGAATCTCCAATGAGTTATTTATTCTGGGCAGCCCCGGGGAAATTAAGGAGCAAGTTAAGCTGCTCTGCAATACAGTCGGTAAGGACGGAGGGTATATCATCAGCGGTGCTTGTTTGGTCCCCTATGAAACCAAACCGGAAAATTATCGTGCCATGATTGATGCCATTATGCAATATGGCTGGTATGATAAAACGCTCAAACCCACGCCCAAACCCTTGTCAAAGGCAGAAAACGTTTTTGTTCCCCAAGGATATCTGACCTCCTGGGAAACAAAAAAAGCGGAATTAGGCAATATCACCGGTGATGAGGATCTAATTAGGATTCCCTGGGAGGCTATTGAACAAGAAGCATTCACTTGGCTCTGGAGTTGGGCTTGGTAGGAACTAAGATTGATTTGAAAAACACGTTATTTTACAAGTAGGGAGTGAAGCCTAAAATGAATTTACGCGGAATCTATGCTCCAATCGCCACCCCTTTTTTGGATGATGAAATCGCCTATGATGAGTTGGCTAAGAATATGGAGCTCTGGCTGGGTTCAAAATTAACGGGAATTGTGGTCTTGGGATCAAATGGCGAATTCGTTGTCCAAAGTGTGGAGGAAAAAAAAGAATTAATTAAGACGGTATGTAAATTGGCACAGGGTAAAAAGCCTGTTATAGCCGGGACAGGCTGTGAATCTACTAAAGAAACTATTCTGTTGAGCAACTATGCGGCAGAAATGGGTGTTGGCGCAGCTTTGGTTCTCAGCCCTAATTATTATAAAAGGGCAATGACAGAGGATTTAATCAGGGCTTTCTATCAAGAAGTAGCGGATGCCAGTAGCATTCCGATTATTTTGTATAATATGCCGGCCAATACGGGCATTAACTTATCGGCAAAGTTAGTTGTGGAACTTTCGGCTCATCCAAATATCATAGGGATCAAGGATTCGGGGGGCAATATTACCCAGATAGCGGAGATTATTGCTTCGGCTACTGCCGGTTTTGCTGTATTTGCCGGTTCTGCCGGCTTTTTATACCCCAGTTTGGCCCTCGGCGCAACCGGAGGCACCATGGCCCTGGCGAATATCTTGCCGAATGAATGTGCCAGTATCCTTGAATTAGTAGAGCTGGGAAAACACAAGGAAGCGTGTGCGGTTCAGCTCAAATTATTGGAGATAAATCAAGCTGTTACAAGTCGCTGGGGGGTTGCCGGTTTAAAGGCGGCAATGGATTTTTTAGGTCTTTATGGGGGACCCCCGCGTAAGCCTTTGTTGCCATTAGGGACTACGGAGAAAAAAATACTGGAAAATATTATAACCAAGGCTAAAGAAGATTTTAAAACAAGATGATTGACGATGCATGTTTCAGCCAAGGCAACTTTAGGGACAAGGAGGTGCCCGGACATTAGTGATAATCATTGGAGAAAAAATTAATGGCACCATTCCAAAGGTAAGGACGGCAATTGAGGAACGCAATGCAGATTGGATTAGAATGTTAGCCCTCGAGCAGGTAGAAGCGGGTGCTCATTATTTAGATGTTTGTGCAAGTACGGAACCGGAAATTGAGGTTGAGACCTTGCTGTGGTTAATGGAGATCATTCAAGAAGTAGTTGATGTACCGCTTTGTATTGATAGTCCAAATCCGCATACTATTGAAGCAGTTTTTAAATATGCTCGAAAACCCGGAATCATTAACTCTGTGTCAAGTGAAGGGGAGAAATGTGAAATCATCTTCCCGCTAATAGAGGGGACAAGCTGGCAGGTAATAGCTCTAACTTGTGATAATGAGGGAATTCCTAAGTCGGTTCAAAAAAGGGTGGATATTGCCTGTAGCTTAGTAGAGAAAGCAGTGCAGTACGGTATCACTCCTGACCGTATCCACTTGGATCCATTAGTTATTGCATTGCCTACAAGTAGCGAGGCAGTTATTAATTTTGTAGGTACTATTAAGCAAATTAAAGATCTTTATCCCACTATTAAAGTTACCTCCGGCCTTAGTAATATCTCTTTTGGTATGCCCTTGCGGAAAGCGGTTAATCAAATCTTTTTTGCAATTGCTTCTTTTTCCGGCATGGATTCGGCTATTATGGATCCTTTAAGTCGGGAATTAATGACTACTTTGCTTGCTGTGGAGGCTTTTAAAGGAAATGATCGCCATTGCAGAAATTTCAACAACGCTTACAGAAACGGGGTAATTGGGCCTTTTAAAGACAGCCGATAGTATTGATTTGATTTTTTAAAAATCACCAGATTCAATCTTTAATCGGGGTAAACTCCATCAAAAGGTGGAGATAAAACCTAGATACATTAAACATTAAGGGGGAAAGTGTAAATTATGAAAAGATCTAAAAGCTTGGTTTTATTTCTGGTGGGAATGTTGTTATTATCCTTAGTTGCTGTTGCAGGTTGTGGGAACAAGGAGGGCCCGCCGCAGACGGATGAAACTTCTACCCCGGCTCCGGCTCCCAAGGTGATTCAAGTTGCTCACGTTAGTTCACCGGACATGAATGACCCCTATCATCGTTTTGCTGCCAATTTTGCTGAAAATGTTGCACAAAGAAGCAATGGAACAATAAAAATTGAAGTTATCACCGGCGGCCAGTTTGGTCAGGAAAGGGAAATGTTCGAAGGGATGAAAATAGGCACGGTTGATATGGGCGTAATGACAAATTCCTATGCCAGTGTTTTTGTCCCGGCTGCAGCTTTGTTTGATCTACCCTTCTTATTCCCGGATTACGACACAGCAAATAGGGTTTTAGATGGCCCCGTTGGGCAGAAGGTTTTGGCCTCATTTAAGGGTTCTGGTGTGGAGCCTTTGGCTTGGGGTGTGGGGGGTTTCAGGCATTTAGTAACGAATGGAAGCGGGGCAAGGGTTCCCAGTGACCTTGTAGGCAAAAAAATCCGTAGCATGGAAACTAAGATGTATATGGCAACCTATAAGGCCCTAGGTGTAAATGCCGTACCCATGGCTTATTCCGAAACAATACCCGGTCTGCAACAAAAAACGATTGATGGCGTAGATTTGCCGCTAAGTGTGCTTGCAGCCAACCGCTTTTATGAGCTGGCCGATTATATTTCTATGACAGGTCACTTCTATTCACCTTTAATTCTTTGTATGTCCGATTCAGTCTGGAAAAATCTTAGTTCGGAGCAGCAGAATATGGTAAAAGAGGCCGCAGTTGATGCGGGCAATGAACTCAGAGATTTTATTGCTGAGAATGAACTTGTCCAGCTACAGGTATTGAAGGACAATGGAATGAAAGCTGTGGAAGATGTTGATTATGGTGCTTTCCAGGAAGCACTAGCAACCTTCTACGAAGAACAAAAAACCACCATCGGTAGTGCTTTAGTGGATGAACTAATGGCAGCCTTGGAGGAACTGAAAAAGTAATAATCATCAGCAAGGTCATTTAAATCAGGACTATTATATCAACTTTGCGAGTTTACCGGCCTGTTGAAGGTAAACTCGCAAAAAGATTGTGGGGATCGCTATGAAGTTACTGCAGAAAATCGAAAAGTGGGTGGACTATGTCGGCGGCTTTTTAATCGTGATAACCTTTTCGATTATGATTATTTCATGTATAGCCCAGGTATACACTAGATATGTTTTAAACAACTCGTTATCCTGGACGGAGGAACTGGCACGGTATACTTTTATTTGGGCAAACCTTTTGGCGGCATCATTTTGTGTGAAAAATAACGGCCATGCCAGGGTAACCGCATTGTTTGATCTTTTTCCTGCTAAAATTCAAGAATCTTTGGATTTTGTTATCCAGGCCCTTATCATCATAATGTCCGTAGTCTTAGTAAAAGAGGGTTTTAATATGGTCTTTACAGTAAAAACCCAGCTGAGTCCGGCTATGGGACTAAATATTTCGCTGGTATACTTGGCAATACCCGTAACCGGTATTTTGATCATTCTTTATTCGTTTTTTAATTTTATCCAGATACTAGTTGATAAAGCGGTGAAGGGGGTCAACGGCTAATGGGTTATTTATTCTTAACAATGTTTCTTTTGATCTTCCTGGGTGTCCCTGTTGCCTTTGCCATTGGTTTGTCAAGTATTGGTTTTTTGGCGATAACCAATATAAAACCCTTAATTTTAATCGCGCAGCGTATGGTAACCGGGCTGGATTCCTTTCCGCTTTTGGCTATACCTTTGTTTATTTTGGTGGGGAACCTGATGGCAAGCGGCGGCATATCCAAAAGACTGGTAAATTGGGCTGAAAGTCTTGTGGGCAGCCGTTCAGGCGGACTGGGCATTGTGGCGATTCTATCTTGCGTTGTCTTTGCTGCAATATCAGGCTCGGCCCCGGCGACTGTGGCGGCTATTGGCACCATTATTATTCCTTCCATGGTACAAAAAGGTTACACCAAGGAAACAGCAGGCGGCCTAGTGGCTGCGGCCGGCGCCCTTGGACCTATAATTCCTCCCAGTATTCCGATGATAATTTATGGGGTAACCATGAATATTTCTGTTACCGATATGTTTTTAGGAGGGGTTCTTCCGGGTGTTTTTATTGCTTTACTTTTAATTATGGTAAACATGGTGATAGCTAAAAGAAGTCCGGCGATCATCGAGCACAGTTCGGAAAATGAATTTTCGTGGATAAATGTCTTGAAGTCTACCTGGTCGGGGCTGGGGGCTTTATTTCTTCCGGTTCTAATTTTGGGCGGTATTTATGGTGGGATTTTTACACCTACCGAGGCGGCTGCAGTTGGTGTGTTATATAGCCTTATTGTCGGTTTTGTGGTATATCGCGAACTTAAACTTAAGGATCTGCCGACAATACTGATCAAATCCATGGAAACATCCGCAATGATTTGCTTTATTGTGGCAGTTGCCAATGTACTTTCTTGGCTTATGTCTACCACCCAGGTTTCGAATTCAATTGTTAGCTTTTTAATGCAATATGTTAACAGTCCAATAGTTTACCTTCTAATGCTGAACTTCTTCTTGCTCTTGGTGGGAGCCCTATTGGATAATATTGCCGCAATTATTATTATGGCACCGATTGTCATTCCTCTCGGCCTGCAATTGGGTTTGGATCCATTACACTTAGGGGTACTGTTTGTAATCAATATTGTGGTTGGTTTTGTGACTCCTCCCTTTGGCTATAATCTTTTTACCGCATGTGCTATAACTGGTCTTAAATTTGATCGTATCGTAAAAGGGGTGTGGCCATTCCTTATTGTACAAATGATTGCAGTTTTAATCTTTGCTTTTGTGCCGCAATTTATCACCTTTTTACCCAATTTGATTAAATAAAAATGGGACAAGAATCTTGTCCCATTTTATCGGAGGCGGGATAAAACCATATTCCCTTATCCCGCCTTGTTTAAACCATACTTTCTTTTAAATACTTTTCATAAACTTCATATGTTTGCGGTAAAACATTGGAGAGCTTGAGCATATTCTTGGTAGAACCGCTAATAGAAATCTTCCCCGAGGCGAGGGACATAATTGCATTAATCTCTCCGGTAAAAAGGTCATGGAAGGTGTCACTGGTAAAGGAAATACCTGTGTCAGGGTTTTCCGGGTAACCGGATTCCGCAATAACTCCTTCGGGGGTACATCTGATAGTATAACCTAAGTTCAAGTCTTGCATTTTTACACCGACAACCATTCCTAAGCCACACCAAGCTGCTGCAGTTTCTGGGTTTTTCATCAAAGACCTAAGAAAATCTAAAAAAAACTGATCAGCTCTTTCCACATCATTTTTCAATGGAAAACTCATTTCGACTCCCCCTTTTTTTAATTTTAAATCCCGAAGCAACAAAAAACACTGCCTCTTTGTTTAATTTTACCATTGATTGAAGGCCGATGTCAATCACTGCCTGCCCCTAGTAGGGGCCCAATTGGCCATGACCGAGCACCCTATTTTGCTCGTTTCTAAGTTAATCTTTTCAGGACATAAAAGGGGTACCAGGAAAAGAAAAGAAGTTCCTTAAATTATGTTATAATAAAATAAAGCTTTTGGGCAGGTGATGTTAATGACAACTTATCAATATCTTTTTGGCCCTGTTTCCTCTAGGCGCTTGGGCTTGTCCCTGGGGATTAGCCCCATTCCCAAGAAAGCCTGTAATTATTCCTGTGTTTATTGCCAGCTTGGGCCAACTCGTACCATGAAAAGACATAGGGAGATGTATTTCCCTGTGGCGGATATTTTAGCGGAGTTGAAGGCTTACTTGGCTTCAGGGCTCCCCTTTGATGTGGTGTCTATCGTGGGGGAGGGAGAGCCAACTCTATACTTGGGTCTTAGGAAGCTAATTCGAGGCCTAAAAAGTCTGACGAATAAACCTACTGTAGTGATTACAAATGGTGGACTTTTAGCTCAGGAGGAAGTGAAGGAAGCTTTAAGTGAGGCAGATATTGTGATGCCCTCCTTGGATGCCTATGATGAAGCAAGCTTTAAAAAAATCAACAGGCCCTTAGGTACCATCAAGTTTCAAACTATGTATCAGGGGCTGGTGGATTTTTCAAAAACATATCAAGGAGAGCTGTGGCTGGAGATTATGCTGGTTAAAGGGTTAAATGATGATCAAGCGGCCTTACGGCGGTTTAAGGAGTTGTTAGAACCCATTAATTATAGTCGCTTATTTATAAATTCCCCTGTTAGGGGTACAGCGGAAAGCTGGGTAGAGCAAGTTGATGGGGAAAGCCTGTTGCTGGCGGAAAAAACTTTGGGTGGTACCTCCATTGCCGGCCCATTGGCCTCAGATTTCTATAGTGATATAGAAGATGATTACGAAGCTATCTTAAGTATTATTAAAAGACATCCCATGAATCAGCATGAGGTAACCAGTTTTTTAGAAAGCAGGGGTCACGAGGAAAGGGAAGATATATTTCAAAAATTGCAGCAGGATTCAGAGGTGGAGGTTATAGACCGCAAGGGGCTAAAGACTTATAGGGTGGTTTAGCCGAAGACCGAAGGCTGAAAAACCTCAAAAGAATGCCTGTAATCTGACTAGCTTATCAACTGATCAATCAACTAAAATCAACGGAAAGGTCGTAGTGAAAAATGAAAAGACAAATAAAAAGAGTGGCGGCAATTCATGATTTATCAGGCTTTGGGAGGACATCCCTAGCGGTGGTGATACCAATCCTATCCACCATGGGGGCCCAGGTCTGCAGTATGCCCACTGCCGTGCTATCTACCCATACGGGAGGCTTTGAAGGATATAGCTTTGTAGATTTAACCGATTTTATGGAAAGTACAGTTAATCATTGGGATCAGCTACAAATAGAATTCGATTGTATTTACAGCGGGTTTTTGGGCTCGCCAAAGCAAATACAAATCATCGCGGATTTTATTGATCGTTTTTCCCATAATAATCCCCTGGTAGTGGTGGATCCTGCTATGGGGGATAATGGCAGGCTTTACAGCACCATGACAGATGAAATGATCACAGAGATGAAGCATTTAGTAGCTAAGGCAAATTTGATCACTCCAAATTTTACGGAAGCAACTTTTTTGTTAAACGAACCCTATCGAACAGATATAACCTTAGCAGAAATGAAAGAATGGCTGGTCAGATTAACGGAGATGGGGCCGGAGACAGCCATCATAACCAGCGTTCCCTATCGGGGTAAAAGTCAGCCTCAGCATAAAACCAGTGTGATCGCCTACAATAAGGGGGACGGCCGCTTTTGGAAGGTTACTTGTATCTATGTGCCCGCCCATTATCCCGGAGCCGGGGATACCTTCACCAGTGTTTTGGTTGGCAGTCTGCTTCAGGGTGATAGCCTACCCTTAGCAATGGACCGGGGAGTTCAGTTTATTACCGGGGCCATTCGAGCCAGTTATGGCAGTCAGCAGCCGGAGAGGGAGGGAGTTTTTTTGGAAAGGGTTTTGGGCAGTTTGAATTTGCCTGCTATTTCCTCCAGTTACGAAATAATTGATTAGTAAGCTTTAACAACCTTAGGAAAGGAGTGGCTGCTATTCAGAAAATAATTTACGGGGAAATCGGGGGTATCAAAAACTATTATTTGGAGCAATTGGAGTTATTGTATGATTTTAAAGTAGCCCAGGGTCAGTTAATTTCTCAGGAATTAATTGCTGAATTGGTCAGGCTGACAAGCATTTTAAATGTTGAGCTGGGAGTTTATCTTAATAGAAGAGGGCAGGTAGCGGGGGTCGCCGCCGGGGATCGGGGCAAGGTGTCTTTGCCTGATTTAAGCAGTCGGCGGGGAGAGCAGCGCTTAAGCGGCCTGCGTTTAATTCATACTCATCCCGGGAGCTCTGGCCATTTGTCGGAGATTGATGTAGGCACATTAAAGGCCATGTCCTTGGATGCCATGGTGGCAATTGGTGTTAAAGAAGGGATTTTTCAAGATTTATGGGTGGGGTTTATTAATGCAGCAGGGGATTTAAAAGCAGGCCTTTTATATGGGCCCCTGGGTATTCAGGAGGCCGTCAACTTTAATTACTTAGAGGTAGTTAGGGAAATCGAGGCAGAGCTGGCCAAACAAGAACCGCCCCTTTATGATGAAACCGTTGAGAGGGCTTTGGCAGTAGGTGTGGAACTGAGAAAACAGGTAAAAGGCATTTTGACTGCCGAGGAATCCTTGGCTGAGCTAAAAGAACTAGCTATGGCAGCAGGGGCTCAGGTAATAGATAGCTTTTTGCAGACTAGGGAGCGTCCTGATAACGCTTTATATATAGGAAGGGGTTTAGCGGAAGAGCTGGCATTTATAATTAGGACAAAAAGGATTAACTTGGTGGTCTTTGATACGGAACTGACCGGCGTGCAAATGCGGAATTTGGAAGGAGTTTTAAATTGTAAAATCCTAGATCGCACAGGTTTAATTTTAGATATCTTCGCCCAAAGGGCCCGTTCCAGGGAAGGTAAAATTCAGGTTGAGTTGGCCCAGTTAAACTATCTGCTGCCCCGTTTAACCGGGTTTGGCACAGAACTGTCTCGTTTGGCGGGAGGTATTGGAACGAGAGGGCCTGGGGAAACTAAATTAGAAAAAGACAGGAGACATATTCAAAGAAGAATTTCCGATTTGGAGAAGCAATTGGAGCAAGTCAGCAGACAAAGACAGGTAACTAAGGGCAAAAGAGATGTTCCCCTGGTATCTCTGGTAGGCTATACTAATGCAGGGAAATCCACCCTACGCTACAAGCTTTTAGAATTGGCTTCCCCTTCAACTGTAGATTTTGGCAAGGAAGATCCAGGGGCAAATCATTTGTTTGCAACTCTGGATTCCACCATTAGGGGGATTTTATTGCCCACCGGCCAGGAAATTTTGGTGGCAGATACAGTGGGCTTTATCCAAAAGCTACCCCACCAGTTGGTCTCTGCTTTTAAAGCTACTTTGGAGGAGGTCCGGGAGGCTGATTTGCTACTACATGTAGTGGATGTATCTCACCCTCAATTTATGGAACAAATGCAGGCAGTCGAGGATGTTTTGGCGGAACTAGGGGTTTTGGATAAGCCCTTAATTTTGGTTTTTAATAAATTAGATTTGTTAACCGAAGGGAAAGGCGTTTTTCTGTATCCGGGACATCCCTATGTGGAGGTTTCGGCGAAAACCGGAGCCGGAATCGAAAAGTTGTTGGGGCTTTTGGCTAAGGAGTTGAGCCAAACCGGTCAGCAAATGAAACTGCTCTTGCCCCACGACGAAGGGCAGCTATTGGGCATGCTTTATAAAGATGCCCAGGTGCTAGCAGTAAATTATTTAGAAGAAGGTATTCTGGTAGAAGCTTTTGTGCCCGGCGGGTTGAAACACTTGGTGGCTGCACATGAAATTGGTCGGTAGGATAATGATTCCTACAGTTGATTTGGTAAGAAAGGCTAGTGACAAAATGGGTTTTATTCTGTATAATAAGCGGGCTGGCAAATAATAAATTCATTTTTTTGATGACAAAAGCCCAGATTTATTGTACAATGTTAATCGTGGAAAGCCTAAAGCTAAAGGCTTGGGGTCTAAAGCCAGGGGCCGACTACCTAACTAACTGATACTATGTCTGTAATTTCAAACGGAGAGATGGCTGAGTTTGGCTGAAGGCGCTCGACTGGAAATCGGGTAGATGGGCTAAAACCTGTCTCGAGGGTTCGAATCCCTCTCTCTCCGCCATTCAAGAAGCAGGATGCCAGATGCAGGAGGCAAGATAAAGATAAAAACCCTTGGAAGAAATGAGAGGGATTCGAACGGGCGGAAAAAGAAAACAATCCAGTGAATTGTTTTCCCGCCCCGGCCTGATAGGGAGCGAAGCGACCGGTGGGAATCCCTCTCTCTCCGCCATTCAAGAAGCAAGATGCCAGATGCAGGAGGCAAGATAAAGATAAATTTTAATGGGCTTAAAATTTGCCGTGCTAGACGGAGAGGTAGCGGTGCTCTGTACCCGCAATCCGCTATAGCGGGGTTGAATTCCCACTCACGGATTCCATTTGTGGGGTCTGCCTCCAACAAGTGGCCATGAGGATTGGGTCCTGTGCAACGGAAATTCATGAACCCCGTCAGATCCGGAAGGAAGCAGCGGTAAGTGAAAGCTTTCGTGTGCCCCAGGGGTGCCTGGTCTGAGTTAACTATTGGGGTAACGCCCGGAAATGTAATTCAACAGTGGGTGCACGGCTTTTAAATACCTTCAAAGTTTGGATTTTTGCTGGTTTAAAGTATTAACAAATTGCATACAGAGGCTTTTGGTTTTTGGCCTTTTAGTTTTCAGCTTTCAGCCCATGAGGCCGAAGGGCTTTTTTATATTTAGGACTTTTAAAGGAAACCATCCCCCGGGAGTCGAATTATCTTTTTGAGGTGGCATTATGAGTTATCAAGCATTATATAGACAATATAGACCCCAGAGGTTTGCAGAGATCAAAGGGCAGAATCATATTAACCGGACCTTGAAGAACGCTCTAACTTCCGGCAGGTTTAGTCACGCCTACTTGTTTTGCGGCCCCAGAGGGACGGGTAAAACCAGCACGGCTAAAATTTTGGCCAAGGCAGTTAATTGTCCAAACCTACAGGATGGGGAGCCCTGTAACCATTGTCATAGTTGTGTCAGCATTACTCAAGGGAGCTCCATGGATGTGCTGGAGATTGACGCTGCCTCTAACAGAGGTATTGACGAGATTCGGGAGCTAAGGGAGAGAATCAGCTTTAGTCCGGTGGAAGGGCCATATAAGGTCTACATAATTGATGAGGTACATATGCTTACTTCGGAAGCCTTTAACGCCTTGTTAAAGACTTTGGAGGAACCACCAAGGCATGCTATTTTCATCTTGGCCACCACTGATGTCAGGAAAATACCGGCCACCATTCTTTCGCGCTGTCAGCGTTTTGATTTTAGACAAATTTCCCTGCCCATTATTATACAGGTGTTGAAAGAAGTGGGTGAAGCCGCAGAAGTAAAAATAGCGGAGGAGGCATTTTTTTTAATGGCCCGACAAGCGGAGGGTGGTTTAAGGGATGCCTTGGGGCTTTTGGATCAGGCTATGGCAGGGGGAGCCAGGGAAATTACCCTGGAGGCAGTAGCTTCCATCCTGGGTGCGGTGGAGGATGAGCTGTTGTTGGAGCTTCATCATAAAATGTTTGAGGGTGAAATTGGTGAGGCCTTAGTTTTTTTGGACGGTCTGTTGGCAGACGGCCGGGAATTAAAGCAAATAATAGGGGATTTAAGTTTATTCTATCGCAATCTACTGTTAATAAGTTTAGGCGGCAGGGCCGAGGAAATTGTAGCCGCTCCTCAAGAAATAAAAGACAAATTGCAATCTGCCGCGGCGGTAATTTCCCAAGGGCAGCTTTTGGAGGCAATCAAAATACTTAATTATCTTGAGGGAGAAATCAGGTGGACTAATCAGGGAAGGATCCTGGTTGAATTGGGGATAATTAGACTGACAGAAGTTTGGCATCCTTTATTCCCCCAAGTGGTTCAGGAGAGCCTCACAAAGCCCCAGGAGATCAGATTCGGTTCCCCACCGGCAAAGGGGTCATCAAGGTCCGATCAGGCGGAACAAATTGATCAGCGGCAGGACCTTACCAGGCAAGAATATCCCGTTGGGAAAGAAGACTCGACGGTAAATAAAATAACCGGGCCGGTTTTCCAAAAACAGCCGGATCTTAATTTGATTAAGGCCAGGTGGGAGGGATTTTTAGAACAGTTAAGGAAAAAAGCAAATGTCAGTTACGTAGCTTTTTTAAGAGAAGGGGAGCTAGCCGGGGTAGAAAATAATGTTTTAAAAATCCAATTCTTAAAAGAACATCAGTTTCATAAGGAGCAAATCGAAAGTCCCCCAGTGAAAATTAGGGTGGAAGAGGTTTTAGGGCAATATTATCAAGAGAACTTAAAAATAAGCTGTGTTTTAGCCGACAAAAAGGAGGTCAGTAAAACACAGACTCAACAGGTTGATTTAGCCAGAGAGGCTCAGTCCATGTTTGGTGGAGAATTAATAGATATTAAGGAGGAAGATTAAAATGGGTTTTGGCGGCAATATGAACAAAATGATGAAGCAGGTTCAAAAAATGCAGGCGGATATGGCCAGAATGCAGGTAGAACTGGAAGACAGGACAGTTAGCGCTTCCGCCGGAGGCGGAGTGGTAGAAGTGGTAGCCAACGGCAAACAGGAATTAGTATCCATTAAAATTAATCCCGATGCAGTGGATCCCGAGGATGTGGAAATGCTGGAGGATTTAGTTTTGACGGCGGTTAACAATGCCTTGAAGCAATCCCAGGAGATGGTGGCAAACGAAATGAGTAAAATTACCGGTGGCATGAATCTACCCGGTTTATTTTAAACTGCCATGTTCAACCATGCCAGACCAGTTGCGGATTTAATTGCCGAATTAAATAAGTTGCCGGGGATTGGGCCAAAGTCCGCCCAACGGCTGGCCTTCTACCTTTTGTCAGTGAGTATCGAGGAGGCAGAAAGGTTGGCAAAGGCTATTTTAGAGGCCAAGGAAAAGGTAAGGCATTGCTCTATTTGCGGCAACCTAACAGAGCAAGACCCCTGTGGTATTTGCCAAAATGAGGGCCGAGATCAGGCTATTATTTGTGTAGTGGAACATCCTAGGGATGTTATAGCCCTGGAAAAAACCCGGGAATACAAGGGGCTTTACCATGTACTTCATGGGGTGATTTCCCCCATGGACGGCATCGGCCCCGAGCAGCTAAAGATAAAGGAACTTTTGAGCAGGATTCAAAAAGGCCCGGTTCAAGAAGTGGTAGTTGCCACCAATCCTAATGTGGAAGGGGAGGCTACTGCCATGTACCTGGCTAGACTTCTTTCTCCCTTGGGGGTAAAAACCACCCGCATTGCCCACGGCCTACCCATGGGCGGCGAGCTGGAATATGCCGACGAAATAACCCTAACCAAGGCCTTCCAAGGCAGAAGACAAATGTAAGTGGCAGGGGGACGCTTTGTTTGCCACCTTTTGATTAGGGTGGCAAACAAAGCGTCCCCCTGCCATCCCCTGCCACTCAAAACCGGCTTTAAAAAGGGAATATCAAAACCTTGCTTCATCGTATCTAAAAAAGGAGTGAGCTAGCCGGTGAATGATTTTAAAGAAGGTATTTTAAGGAGAATCTCAGAGGAGGGCTTTAACCTCAACAACTTTAAAAAATTTACGAGAAAATTTTTTAACGAACCCCAAATGCTAGATGGAAATAAACGAACAGAAATTTGGCGAGAGTATTCCCAGCAAATCGAAGCTTATTATCCAATAGCAAAATATACAGACAGTCAAAGCGAAAAGATAATTATCTTGGCTGTGGAGCTAAAAAAAAGCACCGGTGTAGATCGGGCCAGGAGTATGCAAAGAAATTTTGTGTCTAAGGTCTTGGGCGAAAATAATCTGGAAGCGGCTATAGTGGCTTTTTTCAACCGGGAGGAGGAGTCTAGCTGGCGATTGTCCTTCGTTAAGTTGGAGGAATCCTGCATAAAAGGAAAATATGAATTGGCTTTAATCCCAGCTAAAAGATATTCCTACCTGGTGGGCGAAAACGAGCCCAATCACACAGCCTTAAATCAATTATTACCTATTTTTAAAGATGACAAGCATGATCCTACTATCAGGGAAATCGAACAAGCCTTTAGTATCGAAAAAATCACCAAAGAGTTTTTCGAATTATACAAGGAAAAATATTTGGACCTAAAGGAGCATTTAGAACAGGACAGCTCCTTCATTAAAGAGTCGGCAAAGTTGGATATCGAAACAGGCAAGTTTGCCGAGCAGTTTGCTAAAAAATTAATGGGGCAACTGGCTTTTCTTTATTTTCTCCAAAAAAAAGGCTGGCTTGGTGTTAGGCTAGTACCTAAAGAAATCAGCAAAGAGGATTTATTTGGTCTTTATAGCAGTGTCACAGATCAAGAAAAAGCAATTTTAGAAAAAGCATTTTATAATTTTGATGATCAAATGTATAAACTAAGCCCCGGAATTATCAGCGAAGAAAACTTCAGTCACCATGAAATTGAAATCTTATCCGATTTCTTCCTAGGCAGGGAAGGCTTTGATGAGCCTTGGGGCCTGGGCAACAAAAAGTTTATCAGGGAAGTGTTATGGAAACATTCCGTCGAATTTAATAAAAATTTCTTTCAGGACTATTTACAACCCCTTTTTTATGAGGCGCTAAATAAAAAAAGAAGAAATCATTATTTTAAAGAATTTAATTGTAAGATTCCCTTTTTGAATGGCGGCTTGTTTGAGCCCCTAGAGGGCTATAATTGGCAGGATGTGCAGTTTAATATTCCCAACGAAATTTTCTCCAATGCGAGGGAAAAAGGTTGGCATGCCGATGGTATCTTGGACATTTTTGATAGATTTAATTTTACCATGAACGAGGCGGAGCCGCTGGAAAAAGAAGTGGCGGTAGATCCGGAAATGTTGGGGAAAATTTTCGAGAATCTTTTAGAGGTAAGTGATAGAAAATCAAAAGGGGCCTTTTATACTCCCCGGGAAATTGTCCATTATATGTGCCAGGAAAGCCTAATCAACTACCTGACTAATGAGGTAGGGGTGCCTTATGAGGATTTAAAAGATTTTATCCTTTACGGCGAGCTGATTAGGGATGCTGACGGCAGAAAAGATGTGGGTTATGGTAAAGAATTTACCATTAAGAAATCTGTTTTAGATAAGATAGCAGAAGTTGACGAGGCCTTGGAAAATGTCCGAGTGGCAGACCCCGCGGTGGGATCCGGGGCTTTTCCCTTAGGAATGCTCAATGAAATTGTCAAAGCCCGCAATAATATCACCTATTATCTCATTAAAAAGGACAAGGAGGGTGCCTTTGGGCGGAGCCATGGTGAGGAATATATAAAAAAGCGGCGCTCCCCCTATTTGATGAAATGGAGAACTATTAAAAATTGTATTTTTGCGGTAGATATTGAGCCCAGTGCCGTGGATATTACTAAATTGAGATTATGGCTGTCCATAGTGGTAGATCAGGTGATAGACAGTACGGATCTTGAGCCCCACCCTTTGCCCAACCTGGATATAAACATCCAAGTTGGCAACAGTTTGGTTGATGAGTATGAGGGAATAAAACTTTTTGACAAGACTCTACTTGCCAATGTAAAGCAGCAAAAACAAGGGGTTGCTCGGGGGCAGCAAATGATGCAGACTAGCCTGGTTTTTGATTTCGAAAACGGCCTGAAGGAATTACTTGAAAAACAAGCCCAATATTTTGAAGCGGACAACGTGGATAACAAAAAGGATTTAAAAATCAGAATTGATCAATTAAGGGACGAGTTAATTATCAACAAACTGATGGAAAATAATGATCAGGAGGCAATCGCTAAATACAATCTCATCAGGAAGAACAAAATGAAACCCTTCTTTATCTGGGAGCTGGAATTTGCCAAGGTATTCCGAAAAAAAGGCGGTTTCGACATAGTCATAGGCAATCCGCCCTATATATCAGCGGTAGAGGATGTTAAAAACAATGTAAACAGGGATTATCTAAGGGCTAAATATAGGCAGTTGAAAGGTGCCTTTGATATTTATACGGCTTTTTTATTAGAAGGTGTTAATATATCAAATGCCACCGGGGTTTACAGTTGGATCATACCTAATAAATTTCTTGTATCCCAATACGCCGAGGATGTATTAAAATACCTAAAAGACAAAGGTTTGAGTTATTCTTTGAGCATTTCCCATCTTGAGGTTTTTGAAGGGGTGGGCGTTTATCCCATTATTATTGTAGCCAATAAAAATAAAAGCGCCTATAAAGAGTTAGAAGCTGAGACTGTCAAGGATTTAGAAACGTACAATTTTATGGAATCAAAAAAACTTAAAATCTTT
>JBBAFB010000031.1:0-17749 GCA_041655595.1 Bacillota bacterium | reverse complement strand
TCTATTGAGCTCACCATCCCAACCTACCTCCAACCCTAAATTATCACCCACGAAACGTAGGGGCACCATAGTCCTTTCATCTTTTACAACCGGAATTGTATCCAAAGCAACTTCTACTGAGTCAACCCTGGCAATAGCATGTCCGATCCAAAGTTGAATTGTTTTGCCGTTACCGGTGATTGTTACCATCTGCTGCTCTTGGTCCCAAGCTGTTTGAGATCCAAGCTCATCTGCCACAAATCTGATAGGGACCATTGTTCTTTGCTGATCGTCTATGTAGGGGGATGTGTCAAATTCTATAACCCTGCCATCAATTGTAATTTCTATTTCGTGTCCTACAAGAGATGTATTTGTTGTTTTTTGCTCTGTTTTTGGTGCCTCCTTGACTTCCACATAATCGCCGGAAATCCAACCTGTTTTACCGCCTGCGGTTGTGACCTTGTACCAATTTCCCTGACTACCGGAAACAGTCAACTTTTCTCCGCCGGCTACTTGGGTTATAATATTCTTAGCAGATGAGGTATCGGGTGATGTTCTGATGTTTACCACTTTACCGGTAACTATCGCCGTACCGTCTTGAGCCCCCCAAGCTGCACCCGCAAGAGAAAAGAACAGTAATATTGACAATACTATGAACCATATGGCAGGTTTATCCTTTATCAACGTTTTTCACCTCCCTTCAATTATCATTAATTGTATTAATCTAATATTAATTCTAGTTTTTTGTCGAAAATCCTTTAAGCTTTTGACGAATTAAATTAGGGGTTTGTTCCCAATTATCAAAACCCGGGCAGAAAACATATTTAGTAGGGCTTGGCCTACGACAAATTTTTTAAAGACATGAAAAACAAAGAGGGCTGTCAATAATAAAATAAACCGGGCCAGTCGAATTCTAACCCGGCCCGGTTTGTTGTTTTGTCTTTTTTTATTTCCGGCTCAATCGAAATCAAAATTTTCCCCTATAACCAAACTGTCATCGGGGTAAACAGCGTCAAAGATATTAACCGAACCTGCAATTGTCTCAACCAACTGTCCTTCTACTAAAAATTGCACCCTGTCCACTGTGGGAAACTGTGCTAAGGTATTAACAATGGAAAATACGGTTAAAGCCTCGCCCAAATCCCCGCCAACGTGGTTTTCAACCAATTCCTTACTAAAATCTACGATAATTAACCCGTCATCTTTTACATTAATGTCTTTTAGGACTGTTCCATAGGGCACAGTCGGCAAAAACCCGGAAATTAAATCCGGACCGGCCAAAAGCTCATTAATAGTTGCCCTAGCGATTCCTTCCTCCTTAGGAATTAATCGATGCTCGGCCACTAGGGATTGACCGTAGCCATCTGCAAAGTAAAGCACTACCTCCTTTAATTCACTGGGAATAGTATTATCCACCGGAGTTGGAATTGGTAATTCGGGGATGCTAATTACAGGCGGCTCTGCCGATTCGGGTTCACTATTAAAACGGGCTTTAATTGTTGATAAGGTATTAAGGGCATTGCAACCGGTTAAAAGCAGCATTACAACAAGAACTAAAGCAATAAATATAATTTGCCGACCCGATGTTAATCTCAAAATCTCAACCTCCCTTTCCAATTTTTAATTACTAATAAAAGATATAGAAGTTGTCAGGCAAATATTACTATTTTTTTGGCTTTGTCCCAACTGTTTGTAATATTTTTTTAAAGTTTCTAAAGGGTTTTTACTTTTCTTTGTCAAATTAGTCAGCTAGGATACCAGTATAAAAAGGGAGCTTAGTGATGAATCTTAAAGTTTTAATTGTTGATGACGAATACCCTGCCAGGATGGAACTGCGCTATCTATTAGAAAGCCATCCCGAAATACAGGTGGTTGGTGAGGCGGCAGACTCCTATGAAGCCTTAGAATTAATCAAGGCGGTGGATTATGCTATTCTTTTTTTGGACATTGACATGCCCGGGTTTTCGGGCTTGGAGCTGGCCAAAAAAGTCCAAAACAGCGACAAAAAACCCTGCATTATTTTTATTACGGCTCATGAGCAGTTTGCTTTCAATGCATTTGGTGTAGATGCCGTTGATTATTTGCTTAAACCCATTGATCCGGCCAGATTGGCTAAAGCAATCAATAAGGCTGCGGCCAGGGTGAAGGATGCCAATGCTACCAAAAAGCAAAAAGAAGAAACAACAGCCGATACCGTAAAGCTCGGTCTAATACCTGTTGAGCACGGAGGCAGAACAATACTTCTGAAAGAAAATAATATCGTTTTTGCCCGTGCCAGCCAGGACTACAGCTACATTCATACGGCCAAGGAAAATTTTCTTACCCGCTTTACCCTAAAAGAGTTGGAAACGAGGCTAGATCCCCAGCAATTTTACCGTTGTCACCGTTCCTACTTAGTAAATATAAAAATGGCAAAGGAAGTAACACCCCTCTATAACGGAACGCTGATTTTGACCTTGGATGATGCTAAAAACAGTGAAATACCCGTTAGCAGAAGCCAGGCAAAGCAGATGCGCAAGATTTTAGGAATTTGAAGTTAGAAGGCAGAAGGCTACTGGTGATTGGCAAAATCCCGTGTAGTAATGTTTGTAAAAGCCGTGAGTTAACAAAGTGATAAACAAAAAGGCCGGGGATGCCCGGCCTTTTATTTGTTGATTATTATTTTAGACGGAAACTTCCTTGGTTTTTTCTGCAAGGGGCACTTCCTTGGGTGCCCAAATTTTTTCACCGAATACTAATAAAAGAACCAAGGTTACTACTGCCAAAATAGGAGCAAAGGCAAACATGGAAAGCTGTTCTCCGGCCTTATCTATCATGGTATCCACATAGGCCACCGGAGTACCGGCAACTATAGAAATAATTGAAGCCCCCAAACCTACAGGCAGTGCCCACTCTTTACGGTATAAAACTGCTATCGTAACCAGAAAAAAGCCCAGAGCACCCAGCCAGGCAATGGGAAAGATTGATTGAAACAGCAGGGCAGGGTTTTCCCCCGTCATCATTTTGATCATACCCACATGAGGCACATCCGGTTTCATCGTTGCCATTTTATAGTGGGCGCCTAAAATTTTATTAAAAGCCGCGTTGCCGTTCATAAAGGTCATCACCATTGCCATACCGCAGGTAAAGCTAAAAGCCACCTGTTTCCAGCCGTGAGGCCTTACATAAGTAGCCAGAACAAACCAAGTAAGAACACATAACAAAAATGTTGGCACATGCTTCATCGGCAGCAGAACCATCAGCGGGAACATCATCAATAAGAAGGTGGCAAAAATACCAACAGTGCTGCCCACAAAAGCGGTCAGCCAGGCCCATTTTTTCTTAATAAAAAAACCATAACCGCCCACTATCATCATCACACCCGCTACCCCAACAACTTGAGCAAAAATAGGCTGATGAAAAGACTGCATAATAACACCCGGGACCCTACCTGTAGCAAAAAAGCCTTTTAAAATGATATTATACTCGGAAAAAAGATAGACAACTGCTAAAACAGTAATGATAATTCCGGCAATTACAGAGACACTACCACCAACAATTTCTCTACTCCTTGATCCTTGTTTTTCACTCATTCAACATAACCCCTTTCGGTTTTTTACTCATTAATACTGCTGCAATTACTCCCCCCACCAGCTTGGCAAATCCAGCAAAGCTTTTCATGATCACCCCTTTTAAAGTATTATTTTGATTAGCAATCCATTATGTACTAAATAAAATTCTTTAATTATTCTCAAGATCCAAATAGAGGAGGACCTGAAAAAAATATTTAAAAATAAGTTGAGGTTTCACTCATATTTTAACACCTCGGCCTCTAAAAAGAATTGCTTGATGGTAATAATTTATTAATATTCCAGCTTCCAAGCAAAAATAAAAACTCCGCCAGTCAGCGGAGTTCATTTAAAGCTTTATCCAAAGCCCTTATAAATCGCTCATTTTCTGCTTGCTTGCCTATGGTAACCCGAATATAATCCGGATACCCGAAAATATCACCGGTCCGGATAATAACTCCTTGCTCCAGCAACCTTTTAAAAACCTTTTTTGAATCTACCTTTAAGTCCACAAAAATAAAATTAGCTTGGGTAGGAATGTAATCCAAATCCCTTTGCCTGAATTCTTGGTAAAGATACTTTTTCCCTTGCTCATTTAAGGACAGACTTTCTGTTAAGAACCCTTCATCCCCTAAGGCTGCCTCGGCCCCGATTTGGGCTAATGAGTTTACATTGAAAGGCTCCCGTGCACGGCTGACCCACTCAATCAGCCCGGGATTCGCAATGCCGTAGCCTATCCTAAGTCCGGATAAACCATAGACCTTGGAAAAGGTGCGTAGAACAATAACATTTTTTCGGCCTTCCTTCACATAATCCAATCCAGAACTATAATCAGGATCATTTACATATTCAAAATAGGCTTCATCAAAGACAACAATTACATTATCCGGCACCCTCTCCATAAACTCTTTTATTCTGTCCCCGGAAGCAATTGTGCCCGTCGGATTGTTGGGATTGCAAATAAAGATCAGCTTTGTTTTATCGGTAATGGCGGCTGCCATTTGGGCTAGATCATGAACATAATCCCGATCAACAGGGACTTTAATCATTTTTCCCGCCATTAAATTTACACAAAAATCATACTCGGAAAAGGATGGTTCAGCCATGATGGCTTCATCCCCTTCATTAATAAAGGTTTCCGCCAAAAGCTTCAGTATTTCGTCAGAGCCGTTGCCGATAATTAAGGACGATGGTTCCATTCCAAGAAGGTCTCCCAAATCTTTGGTTAAGTTATAACAAGAGCCGTCGGGATAAAGATTTATTTCTTCCAAGAAACCCCTGATTGCTTTTACAGCCCTAGGTGAAGGACCCAGGGGATTTTCATTAGATGCCAATTTTATGACGTCTTTAAGTCCGTATTCCCGTTTAACCTCTTCAATAGGTTTGCCGGGAACATACGGTTTAATATTTGTTAAGGCCTGCCGTGCCAATTTGCCCAGATCCATTTAAACTGTCAGCTCCATTCAAAATCATTCTACATTTTATACAGGGTCTCCCCGTCTACTACTCTAATACCTTCTTTCAATAAACATTCTATGGCCTCATCTAAGTTTTCGACCCGGAAGATAACCATGGCTTTACCTTGGTCACTGCTGATAAAGGCGTAAAGATATTCAATATTAATCCCGGCCTCGGTTAAAATATCCATAACCATTGCCAATCCGCCCGGCTTATCCGGCATTTCCACGCCTAAAACATCCGTCAGGCTTACTGTAAAAGCGGCTTCCTTCAGTTCTTTGTAAGCCCTTTCGGGATCATTTACTATCAAACGCAAAATACCGAAGGCTGAGGTGTCTGCAATAGATAAAGCCCTAATATTGATGCCTTTTTCCGCCAGGAGATTGGTCACCGCATTTAATCTTCCGGATTTGTTTTCCAGAAAAATTGAGATTTGCTTAACTTTCATTTTAATCCCCCCTTTTAAATTTGACGCTTGTCAATGACTCTTTTTGCTTTCCCTTCGCTTCTTTCAATTGTTTTAGGCTCCACCAATTTAACCTTAACGGTTACTCCCAAGGTGCTTTCAATGGCTGCTCTTATGGTCCGCTCTAAAGACTCCAATCGCCTCACTTCATCGGAAAAGTCTGTCATGGAAACCTCTACCTGTACCTCTAGGGTATCCATATTGCCCTCCCGATCAATAATTAATAAGTAATGAGGTTCCGTTTGTCCAATCTCCAATAGCACACTCTCGATTTGTGAAGGAAAGACATTAACTCCCCTGATAATTAACATGTCATCAGTTCTGCCGCTAAAGCGGTAAAGCCTTTTATGAGTTCTACCACAGGCACAAGGTTCTGTTATTAATCTGGTAATATCTCTAGTTCTGTACCTCAGCATGGGCAGTGCTTCTTTAGTAAGTGAGGTAATCACCAGTTCCCCCTGTTCGCCGGGAGGTAATACCTCTCCGGTATCCGGATCAATGATTTCCGCTATAAAATGATCTTCCCAGATATGCAGACCTTGCTTCTCAGGACATTCAATAGCCACACCGGGGCCTATAATTTCACTTAAACCGTAGATATCGAGGGCAACAATGCCCAACTTTTCTTCTATTTCTTTTCTCATGTTGTCCGACCAGGGCTCCGCCCCAAAAACACCGATTTTAAGTTTAAAATCATCCTTTTTATAGCCCATTTCCCTCATAACCTCTGCTAAAAACAAGGCATAGGACGGGGTACAGGTTAAAACTGTGCTGCCATAATCCTTCATAATCATAATCTGTCTTTTAGTATTGCCTCCGGAAATGGGAATTACGGACAATCCCAATCTTTCTGCGCCGTAATGAACTCCCAGGCCCCCCGTAAAAAGACCATAGCCATAAGCATTGTGAATCACATCACCCTTGATGGCACCCCCGCAAGCTAAGGAACGGGCCATCAATTCCGACCAGGTATTTAAATCATTTCTGGTGTAGCCAACCACCGTAGGTTTGCCGGTGGTACCGGAAGAAGAATGTATTCTGACTACCTCACTTAGCGGTACTGCAAACATCCCGTAGGGGTAATTATCCCTCAAGTCTGATTTAGTGGTGAAAGGCAATCTTTGCAGATCATCCAGACTTTTAATTTGATCCGGCTCCAGATTAAGCTCCTGCATTGCCTGTCGGTAATGGGGCACACAATAGTAACAAAGCTCGACTGTTTGCTTTAGTCTCTCCAATTGTAGTGCTTTAATTTCCGATTGCGGTAAACGTTCATATTTTTCATTCCAATACAATGTTTATTCGACCCCCCTTAGAAAAACTTTAACATATATATTTCAACAACCGAAGCTAATATCCTTTAACCCCGAAAAAATAAGTGCTTGATTAAACAAATCAAATCACCACTACCTTTTAATGGCAGAGACGGTTAAATGCCCTTTAAATTTTCTCTGTCATCAGTTATAATTAGGTAGAAATAGAAATTGGGGAGGTTATCCAATGTTTATCGGTTCGGAGATCGAAATCTTACAGGATGGATCGCTGGCCTTTGGGGAAGATATTTTTTATCCGGATCCGGATGTTTACTATTTGGAAGACAGTTTAGATGTAATGTACCAAAAGCCCGAACAACTTGACAAACACCCTTTATATTGTACATACATGGGTGTTTATAAAAAGCAGGACTCACTGCTGTTTCAGGAAATGCATCTACGCCACGATTTAACTATGGTTTTCCCAGGTTTAACTGCTAACGAATTCTATAAGACTCCCGGCCATTTTCTTTCCTTGAAACCTGACAGCCACGAAACCTATGTGGCAATTTACGAAGTTTTGTGGGGAGAAGGTTTATTTTTACTACAAAAAAATAATAGATCCGGGGAAGCGGAGGAAGCCCGGGTCATTTCTGCCAAGAAAGGGGACAAGGTCTTTATACCCCCCAGCTATGGCCTGGTATTAATTAACATTGGACAAGATAAGTTAGTTACTTCCGGTTTGGTTAACGTGAAGGCTGATTTTATTTACGAGCCTTTTATTCAAAAGCAGGGTGCTGCATATTACTATATAGTGAATGAAAACCAAAAACCGGATTTTATTAAAAACCCTCGCTATGCTCAAACGGTGGGCTTAGAACTTTTGGGGGCACCAAGTGTCAGTCTACCCTTTGATGAGCTGAAGGAAAAGAATTTGTACCAGACATTTGTAGATAATCCGAAACTTTTTAATGCTTTCAAGTAGGAACCTGTTTTAAGGATTCTGATTACTTGCAATCTACTCGTTCATTTGCTGTAAAGACAATTGAATCTGGGAATATACTAAGGAGTCCTTTTCCCTTTGCAAAGCAGCCCCCAAAGCGGCGGAGGCTGCTTTATCTTGGTAAGCACCCAACAACAAAGCAGCTTGCCCCCTCAGTAAAGGAGAAGCCTCGCTGAGAGAACTGATCAAGTAAGGCAGGGCCTTTGCTTTTTTTTTGTTTGCCAAAACAATCAAAGCGTTGCGCTTGACGGGGTTGATCCCCACCCAGGAGATAGCGGTTTCTGCAAATTTACCTTCAAATTCCTTTTTGGTTAACTGCAAAATTGCTTCCGGGGTCAAGGATGGATGATCTTTAGTCCAAAACCGTCTTTCTGCCGTTATTTTAGCCGCCTTTCGATTAATCGGGCAGACCTCTTGGCAGGTATCACAGCCAAAAATCCTATTCTGAAGCAACCGACATTCATTTATATCTAAGCAAGTTCTTTTTTGAGTCAAATAAGACAGGCAACGGCCGGACTCCACTTGATAAGGCCTTTCTATGGCCCCCGACGGGCAAGCCCTTAGACAGAGCTCACAACTACCACAGTTATCCTCAAGGGGCAAGTCCGCCTTTAATTCCCAATTCAAGGCCAGGCCGCCAAGCAGTATCCAGGACCCCAGCTCAGGGTTGATTAGGGTGCTGTTTTTCCCTATAAAGCCCAAGCCCGCCTTTTTAGCTAACTCCCTTTCTACTAGAGGCCCTGTATCTGCAAACGGTTTACATTCCACCAAGGGCTCAATTTGTTTTAGCTCCGCCGTCAACCTTGCTAGTTTATCTCTAAAAATCAGGTGATAATCCTCTCCCCAAGCATATCTTGCAAATTTACCGCCAGCCGATTCTCCTGTGCCGGAAGGAAAATAATAATTAAGACCTAACATGAGGATGGATTTGGCAGCAACAAAGTACATCTTCGGTTCGGTCCGCTGTTTGATACCAGCTGTCACAAAAACCGTTCTTTTCCCCTTTTGCTCTTTGTCCTTTAAAATAGCGGCCAGCTCCTGCAAAGGCTCGGCATTTGTTATGCCGGCTAAATCGAAACCGTGATTGAGTGCTTTTTCCTTTACCAAGTTAGCTGTCAGCATTTTGCCACCCCTTCAAGGTAAACTGCGACTTTATCATTAATTATAAATGATCATAACATAAAATAAAACCAAACAAAAAAGGAGGCAACAAAGCGCCCCCTTTATGTTTAAAAATTTGCCTGTTGATTGGCCTGCTAGATGAAAACCATTAGCAACATTGCACCCAGCATGTAAAGAGAAGCTATTTTAAACATTCTCATATCAAACTTGGGCGAAGGATTTTTGACATATATTACTGCAAAGGAAACTAGAGCTAGGCTGATTAAAACCAGAGTAATCTGCAAATAACCCTGCATGCCTATTAAGTATCCGGCCAAAACCATACACAGGCTGGCTAAGACAGCAGATGTAGCTATTAAAAGCCTAGTAATATTAACACCATATACCGATGGAAAAGTCGGCACATCCGCCTGGCCGTAATCACGCACATATTTGATACTAAAAGTCATAATATGAATCGGTATCCATAACAAAATTGCAGTTGCCAACAAAATACCGATCAAATCAATGCTACCCAAACCTAATGTTCTTCCAGCTAAAATTGGCATTCCTCCCGCTATTCCGCCGAAAATGATGGAATAAGGGGTTTTTCTCTTTAGCATTAGAGAATATACTACAACATTAGTCAATAAACCGCCCAAAACAACCCACCCGTACAAGAGGTTAATATGGAAGGACCAAATCAGGCCCAGAACCGAAAGCAACACCGCAAAACCCAGCCCTTCTTTAGGACTCAGCACCCCGGTCGGCAGAGGTCTCGCTGTGGTACGATCCATTTTAGCATCTATATCCCGATCAATGACCATATTTAAAACAGTAGCACCGCTAATGGCCAGAAATAAGCTGGCCATTAGCGGCAATTCTACTTGTATACCCCTCACGGGACAGGAGGCCGTACTGAAACCGGCCCAGCCTGTTAACACCAAGAGCATAGTCTGTTTATCTTTGATTAGACTCCAGTATGCCTTAATTTTGGTATTAATGGATATCGGCGGTCTAGGATTTTGCTGATTGGGGACGACTGTTTGCCTTGCCAAGAGCTATCCCTCCTCCGATAAACATCAATTTAAATATCCCTTACACATCTAAAGCCAACATTAGGGCTTACGTATTGAGGCGGTGCGCTGTTTCTCTTCCAGACACGTCCATCAATAGCGTAGGTGTTTTTATGACCGCCTTTGAAAACCCGATCATGTAGCTCTAACCAAATATCCCCGACCCACTCAGCCACATTACCGTTCATATCATAAACACCATAGGGGCTCTTAGCATCTATAGTTTGGTAATTACCATAGGTCTTACCGTTATAAAAACCTACGGGGGCAGTATCGGTCCAACCATTTTTCGTTTGGAAGGGGTTGCCATACTTATAGAAGCTGGCCGCTCTTTTATCCTCCAAATCACCCCAAGCATAGGGACGATTGTCATCCATGCCCCGGGCCGCTTTTTCCCATTCCAATTCAGTCGGCAAACGGTAGCCGTAAAAATCGGCATATGCTTTGGCACCAAACCAACTGACCATAGTTACGGGATGGTTTTCATAATATTCTTTGACAGTAAAACGGCTGCCATCAAAGTTGATTCTGGAAGCAATGTCCTCAAAAGGAAACAGCACATAATCCCCGGCAGGAATTTTTTCTTCATGTCTGCCACTATTATATTCGTCACCCTCATAATGACCGAAAACCGCATTTCCTTCGTATCTAATAGCGCCGCCTTTCAGGTGATCATAACCATCAATGGTATCTCCCGGGGCTATTCTAACAACACCGGCTGCCAAAGCCTCGTTTAAAAACTGAGCATATTGGGCATTAGTTACCTCTGTAACCATTATTTCGTATTCATAATCAAGATCAACCTGCAGATCATACTGACCGGTCAAAAAGATACCGGCAGGAACCCTTGCCCAAGAATTCGGGTCGATTCCGGAATCGGTAAACTGACTTAATCCCACGGGCGCCTCAGGCACCTGGCCGCAGCCAGCCAAAAGCCCTACTGCTAGTAAACCAACAATTAATATCCTTGTAAGTTTCACTGCGACACCCCCTGATCAATTGCGATTTCAACATCAGTTATCATTGATTTGTCTTTAAAATCGGTAATAATTGAAGCAGCAAAGCTGTCTTCTTTTAATTCCACAGACCACTTACCGTCTGCTTTAAACAGGTCAATTAAGCGCCAGACTAGGAAGGCAGCTAACAAGATCATAATTGTTATCAAACCAAAATCCATTAACAACATTAAGGTGTTGGTTACCGATTGCTGCATGAACTCTGAAACATATAGTCTCTTCATTTCATATTGAGTTGCCGCAGCAAAAGCAACGTTGGACCCGATAATTAACAGCCAACCGGTCCACTGACGGACTTTTCCTTTTACGCCCATTCTGTCCGCTACATAGGAAAGCACTAAAACAGCGATAATGGCGGAGAGAATGTGCCAGTGACCTGACAATTCAATGCGTTCATCCCGATGGGGCCAAATTCGGAAGATTTCTTCCAATCTGACAGCCATAAAAATACCGATACCGCTAACGTTGAAGTTCATAAATATCATTTGCCAAAGGATACCGAACTTTAGCGGATCATGGAACAAAGCCATAAGCCCCTGCCAAAAGGTAGGTTTTTTGATTCCCTGTTCATCAAGACGCTCCCTGGTTATTTTAGGTAAACCGTAGATAACCAGGAACAAGCCGCCTAACATAGAAAAGACTGCTCCGGCATATACAATAACGTGAGCTGCTTCAGTCCAAATAACAGATAAGGAACCTGTAGTCAACACAATACTTCCGACGATCATACTGGGCATGGAAAGCTTGTGCCAAATACCCTTCATATCATACCATCTGCCAAAGACCAAGGTTACCACAATACCAATCAGGGCCAGCATAATGTGCAAGTGACCCACAATGGCCTTCATTTGGTAGGTTTTAAAGGGATAACGGATGGTATCCTCCGCTAAGAAGGCTTCAAATCCATTGCTGAAATAAGCGCCGGCCCAGGCCCCGACTGCCGCGGAACCCAAGGTTGCAACTACAACCGTAAAGAAAGCTGCCCTTTCCATATCAAAGCCCGATTTTAAATGAGAATACTCGGAGCCGGGCTCCAGATAGTAGTCCTTATTCCAGGGCCAAAGGGCTATTGCCAATAAAATACCGACAAAATACATCAAGCTCATACCGGCAACATAAACTGCGTGAAATGTCCAGTTATGACCCCAATAAGCAAAGCCAAAACCGAAAACCATGATAATCATGTAAGAAAAAGTGGCCAGATTATTAATTAATGTTTTGTAGCCCTTCTTCATCGGTACATGGGAAGTAATTAAATACGCACAAATAGCACAAACGATCATAGCAATACTATGATACATCATAACCAGGCGGCCTTCCCGCTCTTTTTCGATCATATCCATATTGAGCAAATCAATGGTAATATCTTTGACACCAATCTCGGCCAAAGGACCGGATAGGGTGCCCCAGACGGCCGCAATAATACCAATGAATGCTATCGCCATAAGTATTAAACCTTTTGTTGTGGTAAAAAGGTACTTAAGACGATCTTTAAATTTCGACATCAAACAACACCTCTTTCCTGATTTTTACCGGAAAACTGGTTTTACCTTAATACAGTCCAAGTACTGTCCGGCTTTCCATCCCCCATTACTCCAGAACAATTAGAAACGACAGATACAGAAAAGCATTATTGGAGCAGAGCATTTCCGGGAACTCTTTTCAGGCAGGCTAAGTAGTTTAGCCAAGAGATATAAAATGGCCAAGGCAATTCGCTTGCAATTAAATATAATTTTTAAAAAATTTACCTAAATTTCTACTACCCAACATTTCCCTTTGTGATAAAAAATGTCAAAGAGTTACAAAAAACTTGCCAAGCACTAAGCAAGTGCAAACCTTAATAAAACCGAACACCGCAACCCCCTTGTTAAAAAATTAACAAATCCGGGGTAAAAACTTCCTAAACCTATTAAATGGGTAATGGTTTAGGGGCCGAGCTAAAAGCCGTTAGTCACTTAAATTGTAAATTGCAAGGAAAATTACTATGCTAATACCACTAGCCTACCTCTTGTACTGAAATAGTTCTGGTTCTGCGAATTTAGTTAAAAGCTCCGGAGCCAATACCCCAATAGTTAAGATCCCCCCTCCTAAAAATTTTTCACAAACTCCCCTATAATATATCATTAACTTCGACTCAGATGATTTGCCTAAAGTCAAATATATCTCTCCTTTGCAGTTCAAAAAACAAAGGCTGTTTGAAAACAGCCTTTGTTTTGAGTAATACCAATTATAAAAACTTTTTTAATTTTAAATAAAAACCATTAACAGCATAGCACCCATCATATATAAGGAAGCTATTTTAAACATCCTCATATCCAGTGTAGGCGATGGGTTTTTAACATATACCGCAGCAAAAGAAACGAGAGCCAAGCTAATCAAAACAAGGGTAATTTGCAGGTATCCCTCCATACCGATCAAATATCCCGCTAAAATCATACACAAACTGGCTAATACTGCAGAGACAGCTATCAACAACCTAGTAACATTAACTCCGTAAACCGAGGGAAAGGTGGGCACATCCGCCTGTCCATAGTCCTGTTCGTATTTAATGCTGAAAGTCATAATGTGAATCGGTATCCACAGCAAGATTGCCATTGCCAATAAAACACCAATGAGATCAATGCTCCCTAAACCAAGGGTCCTGCCTGCTAAAATCGGCATACCCCCTGCTATTCCTCCAAAAATTATCGAATAAGGGGTTTTTCTCTTTAGCATTAGAGAATAAACTACAACATTGGTCAGCAGACCGCCTAAGACAACCCAGCCATATAAGGGGTAGACATGGAAAGACCAGACAAGGCCCAGGACTGAAAGCAAAATAGCAAAGCCAAGCCCCTCTTTAAAAGACAACATGCCCGTAGGGAGGGGTCTTTTGGTAGTTCGGTCCATTTTGGCATCAATATCACGATCAATGACCATATTTAAAACAGTGGCGCCGCTGATAGCCAGAAATAAACTGGCCATCAGCGGTAATTCTATTTTCCAACCACTTACAGGGCAGGAGGCGGTGCTGAAACCGGCCCAGCCTGTTAGCACTAAGAGCAGGGTCTGTTTGTCTTTGATCAGACTCCAATATGCCTTAAACTTAGTCCCAAAAGATATGGGCGATTTAGGACTCTGCTTATTGGTGGTAATAACTTGTGTTTTCATCAGCTTTTCCTCCTTCCACAGCGTTAATCTAAATATCTCTTACACATCTAAAACCGACATTGGGATTGACATATTGAGGCGGAGCACTGTTTCTCTTCCAAATGCGTGCATCAACCTCATAGGCGTTTTTATGTCCGCCCTTCATAATTCTGTCGTGGAGCTCTAGCCAAATATCCCCAATCCACTCAGCCACATTGCCGCTCAGATCATAAACACCGTAGGGACTGGGAGAATCGACGGTTTGAAAGGTACCGTAAGTTTTTCCGTTATAGAATCCCACCGGGGTTGAGTCGCTCCAACCGTTTTTAATTTGGAAGGGGCCCCCGCTTTTATAAAAGTTGGCATTGGCTTTTGTTATTTTTTCACCCCAAGGAAAGGGGCGGTTATCCTCTGTGCCGCGGGCCGCCTTTTCCCATTCCAACTCGGTTGGCAGGCGATATCCGTAAAAATCGGCATAGGCCTTTGCCCCGAACCAAGTAACCATTGTTACCGGATGATTACCGTAATATTCCTTGGGAGCAAAGCGTTGACCATCATAATTTATTCTGGAAGCCACATCTTCAAAGGTTATTAAAACATAATCTCCGGCGGGAATTTCTTCTTCATGCCTACCTTCATTATACACGTCACCTTCGTAAAAGCCAAACACAACATTTCCTTCATAATGAATATGCCCGCCGAGCAAGTGGTCATATTCTTCAGTACTTTCACCGGGTGCAATCCTGACAATTCCTGCCTCCATGGCTTCATTGAGGAACCTAGCATATTGAGCATTGGTTACCTCCGTCACCATTATTTCATAGTCGTAATCAATGGTTACGGGTTCATCAAACTGTCCTGTTAAGAAAACACCGGCAGGTACCAAGGCCCAAGATTCCGGGTTAATACCTGATTCGGTAAATTGACTTAGCCCCTCGGGGGCCTCCGGCATCTCTCCGCAGCCGGCTAAAAGCCCCAATGCAAGCAAACCGACAATTAACAACCTTGCAAGTTTCACTGTGACACCCCCCGATCTACCGCAATTTCAACGACAGCAACGGATTTATCTTTAAAGTCGGTGATCATTGAAGCTGCAAAACTATTTTCGGCAAGCTCTTGAGACCACCTGCCCTCCGCTTTGAACAAGTCTACTAAACGCCATACTAAGAAAGCCGCCAACAGCACCAAAACAGTCCCCAAACCAATATCGGCCAGAAGCATCAGGGTATTGACCATGGGCTGCTGCATAAAGTCAGTAACAAAGAACCGTTTCATTTCAAAAATTGTCATTGACATAAAGGCGATGTCGGAACCAATCAACACAGCCCAGCCGCCCCACTGGCGAACTTTGCCCTTGATGCCCATTCTGTCCGCAAAGTAAAATAGAATCAAAACGGCGATGATTCCGGCTAATATGTGCCAATGACCGGCTAGTTCAATTCTTTCCTCCCGATGCTGCCAAACACGGAAGATTTCTTCCAGCCGAAGGGCCATAAAAATACCGACACCGCTAACATTGAAATTCATAAAAATCATTTGCCACAGGATACCAAACTTTAGGGGATCATGTAGCAAAGCCATTAAACCCTGCCAAAAGCTGGCCCTCTTGATACCCTGCTCCTTCAGCCGTTCCTTGACAATCACCGGGAAGCCGTAAATAACTAAGAACAACCCCCCAAGCATGGAAATAGCTGCTCCGCCATAAATAATTGTATGTGCCAATTCTGTCCAAATAACTGACCAAGCTCCGATGGTCAAAACGATTGTACCAAGTATCATGGCCGGCATGGACAGGATATGCCAGAAACCTTTCATATCGTACCATCTGCCAAAAATTTGGGTAACGGCAATACCGATTAAGGCTAGCATAATATGCAAATGGCCGATGATTGCCTTCATTTGATAAGTTTTAAAAGGATAACGAATGGTGTCCTCACCTAAAAATGTAAAAAACCCATTACTCCAATAAGATCCCGCCCACGCACCGACTATCGCGGAACCCAACATACAGGTTACAGTTGTAAAAAATGCCGCCCTCTCCAAATCAAAACCTGATTTTAATTTGGCATATGGGGAATCGGGCGCTAAATAATACTCCTTATTCCAAGGCCACAAACCCACCGCCAGCATAGAACCGGCAACAAACATTGCCGACATTCCCAACAAAAAGATTCCGTGTAAGGTCCAGTTATGGCCCCAATAGGCATAACCCAGGCCGGAAAACAAAACGGCAATATACGCTACTGTTGCCAAATTGTTAATTATATTTTTTAGGCCTTTTCTCATAGGCACATGACCGGCAATTAGATAAACTACAATAGCGGATACCGAGACGGCTATGGTGTGATAAAGCATCACCAAACGGCCTTCCCGCTCTTTCTCCAGCATATCCATATTTAACAAATCAATAGTAACATCCCTAACTCCAATTTCCGCCATCGGCCCCGAAAGCGTGCCCCAAATTGCGGTGACAAGGCCAATGAGCGCTATTGCCGTAAGTACCTGACCTTTTGTAGTAGTAAACAGATACTTAAAGCGACTCTTTGATTCAGACATCAAATAACACCTCTTTCCCTATTTTTCCCTGTCCTCGGTTTTCGGCTTTTAACTGCCTTTCTGCTACGACTGTTTATTTTGCAAGCGAGATTACTCCAAAAAAACATCGACCAAATCCAGGAGAATATGGTTGGAGCAAAGACGTTTTCAAAACCAATTGATTAAAAATTCAGCGAATTTAACCAGAAAAACTCAATACTTCCGATACGGCTACAAGGCTGGTATTCAAAATAACCCGAATCCGGGAAATAGATGAATTTTCCCGGGATCCCCTCATGATTCCTAATCAGGAATCATAGATAGTTATCAATTAAACAACCAAAAACCAAAACACTGTCAATCATGCCTTAAAAAATTAAAAATCCCCCAAATAGATCTTCACCCACTAATTCAAAATAAGGCTTTTTTGAAATGAATTAATTACCCGCCTCCCTTTGCTTTAAAAATCAGGACTTCAAAGTAAATATCTACCTCCTCTCAAAGATTTCTTTGAACATCTACTTACAATATAGCACTAAATTCCCGAAGGGCGATTTGCTAAAAAGCAAATCGCCTGTCTTTTAGCTACCAAGAGCCACATTCATTAACTTGTTTTTATTCACCAACCTTAAGTGAGTCCGACTGACCTGAATAATCTCCGTATCTGAAAATCGGTACAGCAAGCGACAGACCACCTCTCTGGTGGTACCTATTGACGCTGCCATTTCGTCGAGAGTCATGGTTCTTCTGACAGGATTTTCACCTTGGGTCTCAAAAAAGTCCAGCAGAAGCTTTGCCAACCGGCCTGCATTGGCGCTAAAAGCCATCCCCTCAATAACATCGCTGGCTCTCCTTAACTTGAGATTCAGTTGTACGCATAAATCCCACAACGCCTCGCTGTTGTTACTAATCAGCGGCAGAAGCTCACTTCCGTGCCATTGCATTACCACGGCAGGAGTTTTAACTATTAAGGCGTTTGGTGCAGGCTCCCCGTCAAAGAGGGCATGGCCCCAAATAACATCCCCTGCGTGGAACATATTAACTACTAAAGCCCTGCCCTCGGCAGACTCTTTTCTGCCTTCAATTACTCCCTCTTTGAGATAAACTACACCCCTCCACACTTCCCCAGCGGCAACAATGAACTCCCCCGGTTCCAGATACCTTTGAACACCAATCCTGTTAATT
>JBBAFB010000030.1:0-17955 GCA_041655595.1 Bacillota bacterium | reverse complement strand
AACAGTCTTACCTTGGTTTTCTAATTCCTCCACCTGTCTTGCCGCTTCAAGCTCCCGCAGGTTCATGTCCTGCATAAAAAAATTAGGGCTACCGACATAATAGGTTTCGCCATTAATAAAAGCCCGTACTCCCTGGCCGGGTAAGGCGGAAAAATCTGTTGCCCTTATTTGCTCTAAATTTCTATTTGCTAATTCGGCCAAAATGGCACCTGCCAAAGGGTGTTCCGAGCCTTTTTCCACCCCGGCAGCTATTTGTAATAATTCATCTGAGGTAAAATTTTTCATGGGCAGCAGATCTGTAACAATCGGCCTGCCCATGGTTAGAGTGCCTGTTTTATCAAAAGCTATTGCTCTTAATTTGCCCGCCCCTTCTAAATGGGCCCCGCCTTTAATTAAAATACCTTTTCTGGCAGCGTTACCAAAAGCAGCCACTACAGATACGGGGGTAGAAATAACAAGGGCACAGGGGCAAGCCACCACCAATAGGGTAATCGCTTTATAAAACCAAGGAACAAATTGTTGCCCCATCACCAAAGGAGGCAGGGTGGCAATCAATGCAGCTAACACTATAACTGCCGGCGTATAGTAACGGGCAAAGGTATCTACAAATCTTTCCGCAGGTGCCTTCTCGGCCTGGGCCTCCTCTACCATGTTTACTATTCTGGCCAAGGTAGTATCTCCTAAAAGCCGGTTGATTTCAATCACCAACAAACCATTTTCGTTAATGGTGCCCGCAAAAACTACGTCACCCACTTCTTTATCCACAGGGATAGATTCCCCGGTAATAGGTGCTTGATTAACGGCTGATCGCCCTTCCACTACTTGCCCATCAATAGGGATTCTTTCCCCGGGTTTAATAATTACTTTTTCACCCAAGCCAATTTTTGCAACCGGCACCAATTTTTCTGCCCCGTTTCGTCTAACCAAGGCCTCGGCGGGAGCCAACTCCATCAAGTTCTTAATTGATTTTCTAGTCTTATTCATGGTAAAGGCCTCTAGGGTATTACCCAAGGCAAATAAAAATACCACCGTTGCTGCTTCCAGCCACTCACCTAAAAACAGAGCACCGGTAACTGCGATAGTCATCAAAACATTCATATCCATGGATATGCTGTTCTTCAGAGAATAGTATGCAGCCTGCACGGTATAAAAACCACCGACTGCGATCGCAGCTAGAAGAATGACAATTGCCCCTTCCGGGTAGCCACCAAACCAAAACCCGCCTCCAAGCAACCATAGAACCCCGGAAACAAGGGTAGTAAGGGCTTTTTTATTTTGCAATAAAAAGGACTTCTCCTCAGTTTCTTCCCTTTCGGGGGACCACACCTCATAGCCCGCTTCCTTAACTCTTTTGATAATATTTTCCGCACTCACATCGCCTTCTATATAAAGCTTAGAAGCCCCAAAATTAACCCTTGCTAAATTAACTCCTTCTAATTTGCTTAATTTCGTTTCCAGTTTTCTAGCACAATCAGCACAATCTAAACCTCTTAACTCATACACCTCAGGATCTACCGTCGAATCATCCTTTAAAGGCGATAAAAGCTCCTCCATGGCTCCAACTTCGTCAAACTGATGATTGTGATGATGATCCGTTGAACAGCTACAGCCTACAGCACATGAATTTCCCATAGTAGCACCTCTTCCCACACACAATGGGATAACATATGAACAACTGCTCATATGTTATCTTACTCTTATAATAGTCTAACTAAAGTAGGAGGTCAATAATTTTTTAAGATTCTTCTGCGAAAATCACTGCAGCTCAACAGGAAACCTGGCAAAATTACTCCTCCCGGACTATACAAATAGCGGTTTGATGCCGATAAACAAATAGAAGAGCAGCTTTAGGAGGCTTTTATCAATGCGTTTTATTGTAAAAACAATTGTTTTCACTTTTCTAATGACTATTGCCGTAGTTTTATTTCCGTTACTTCCGGTTAGCCAAACATCCTCTTTTGAGGAGCTAGTCATAGATGAGCCTCCCGTGGAAAAGGCAAAACCCCTTTCCCAACAGCTTGCGGAGTTAAATGGCAGGGGTGCGGGAAGCCGCTGGGAACAAGACAGCGCCGCTATTTTAGTAGATTATTTCCAACAGCTTGGGCTGGAACCGCTACCTCAATACCCCGATTTTTTGCAGAAATTCAAAATTGGAACCGTAACCCACTTTATGGAGGATGGTAGACTCCGCTTCAGAACAATCGGAACAGCCATTAATCCATCTCAGAATGTGTTGGGCTATTTACCCGGGAGGGATCCCGATGGCAAGTGGATTATTCTTGGTGCCCATTATGATGGTCAAGGTGAAGTAGATAATACAATCTACCCCAGTGCCAATGACAACCTATCAGGTGTATTGGCTTTAACGGCTTTGGCTAAGGCCATGGCCAATGAACATCATCTAAACTATACTATCCTCTTTGTAGCCTTTGGTGCGGAGGAAGTAGGGCTACTGGGATCCGACCACCTGGCAAATAATCTGCCTATTGCAAAAGAAAAAATCCAGGCTGTAATTAACCTGGATACCATAGGCAAAACAAGTGATACTTTACATCTGTATGCTACTGAAATAAACCCGATAATTTCTCTGTTAACACCGATTTTTTATGATTATGGTTTCAAGGCAGAAACAGTCATTGCTAACGGAATTAGCGATCACTACCCTTTTGCCTTAAAAGGGATTCCCAGTGTGACTGTTGCTACTAATAATTGGAAGGAAGGCAACCATTCACCGGAGGACAGATTAGAGAGTCTTAATCTGGAACAAATAGGCAGCATTGCGGGTGCACTTAAACAATCCCTCTGCTATATGCTTCGCTAAAACTATGCCCTCAGGCCATTCTTCCTATATCAACTACCTGAGTTTTTACCAAGGATTCCTTAATCAAGCCGGAAATATCCAAGGCTTCCTCTGCCTTTTGGACCTTCGCCAAATTGGGTTTAATAGCGGGGTACCTGGGTAAAAACAAGGTACAGCAATCCTCATAGGGCCGGATAGAAATTTCATAGCTACCTATTTTCCTTGCCAAATCAATAATTTCCAACTTATCCATGGTTATTAAGGGCCTTAGAACAGGCAATTTGGTAACCTCATTAATGGCTGCCATGCTTTCTAAGGTTTGGCTGGCCACCTGACCTAAATTTTCTCCCGTTACCAAGGCCAACGCCTTTTCCTCCTTAGCGATAATCTCGGCTAGACGAAACATCATCCTTCTCATCAAGGTTACATAAAATTCTTCCGGACATTCCTGGCGAATGGTTTTTTGAATCTCGGTAAAGTGGTTAACATAAAGTCTAAACTGTCTGCCATAAATGCTTAGGACTCGGCCCAAATCCTTCACCTTGTCCAAGGCTCTTTCGCTGGTAAAAGGGGGACTGTGAAAATAAAGCCCTACAGGCTGAACTCCCCTTTTCATGGCCAGCCACCCGGCTACAGGGCTGTCAATACCCCCTGAAATAAGTAAGAGGGCTTTGCCCGTTGAACCCACCGGCAATCCGCCCAAACCTTTGATATCCCCGGAGTAAATAAAGGCACCCTCTTCCCTAATCTCCACATTAATTACTGTTTGAGGCTGATGCACATCCACTTTCCACTGGGGTAACTTTTCTAAAAGGTAGCCACCAACTTCCCGGCTCACCTCGGGACTCTTCATGGGAAATTTTTTATAAGGCCGGCTGGTTTCCACTTTAAAAGTGCCTGGTGTTTGTATCTTTTCCAGCTGTTTCAAAGCGGTTTCTTGGATTTGAGATAAATCCAGCGATGCGGGTTCTGCTAGGCTTAAGCTGTGAATGCCGAATACCTTCTTCAGCCTTTCTATAACTGAATCAGCGTCCCCATTTACCTCAACATAGATGCGGCCATAAGTCTTTTGAATTTTTCTTTTTGGCAAATCCCTTAGGGCGGTCCTCATATTATTTAGCAAGCGGTTTTCAAATTGATGCCGGTTTTTACCCTTTAGGCTGATCTCGCCGTACCTGATTATCAAAACGGTATTCATAGTTAACCCCCTTAAACTCTCTATAATCCCTTACTTTTTCTTTAATTATCTCCGCCCCGCGGGCCAACTCTTCCCGATCAGTAAAAACTGAAAGGCTAACCCTGATTGCACCGTAAAGGGCTTCTTCCTTTTTGCCCATGGCCTTTAGCACATGGCTGGGGTTATCTCTTTTAGAATGGCAAGCAGAGCCGGTAGATACATACAAAGCATTTTCCTCCAACATATGCAGCAAAACCTCCGCTTTATCCACCCCATCAAACCAAAGGTTTAAAATGTAGGGCAGTCCCCGTTCTTCGGAGCTATTAAGGTGAATACCTTTAAAATCCCTAAAGCAAGCTAAAAAATACTTCTTTAGTTCGGCCATTTGATCCAACTTTGCTATACTTTTTCCTGCCTTTTCCGCAGCTAATCCGAAGCCGACAATACCAGGGAGATTCTCCGTGCCTCCCCGCCTTTGCCCTTCCTGTTCACCGCCCACCAGCAGAGGTTTTATAACCACACCTTGTTTTATGTATAAGGCCCCCGAGCCCTTGGGCCCGTGAATTTTATGGGCGGTAATGCTAAGCAAATCAATTTTTGCCCTCCGTATTGGAATTGGTAGCTTTCCGAAAGATTGAACCCCGTCCACATGAAATAAGGCTTGAGGGGCAAGTTCTTTCATAATTTGCCCGAATTCTTCAATGGGCTGAATAGTACCAACCTCATTATTAGTATGGATAATACTGAGCAAAATCGTGTCTTTTCTAAGAGCAGCTCTTAAATCCTCTCCCGAAACCAAACCCTCCTGATTTACCGGCAAATAAGTTATTGCAAAGCCTTCCTCCTCCAGCAGCTGACAGCTAGCCAGCACAGAAGGATGTTCTATTTGGGTGGTTATTATATGTCTACCCCTACCTTGCCTTTGCAAAGCAGCACCCCTAATAGCCCAATTATTAGCCTCTGTGCCCCCGGAAGTAAAAAAAATCTCCCCGGCATCAACCCCCGCAAGCGTTGCAATCTGTCTTCTGGCGGTTGTTAAAAGTCTTTCGCTTGCCACACCCTTCCCATGCAGGGAAGAGGGGTTGCCGTAATCCTCAACCATAGTTTTTGCCATGGCTGCTGCCACTTCGGGCAAAACCTTTGTGGTAGCGCTATTATCCAGATATATTTCCACTAAAAATCCCCTCTTTCGCTTCCCTTATTTTAACCTATTTTACTTGTTGAAGCAAAGGGTGGCATGGATCTGGCATGGGGACGCTTTGTTTGCCATCTTTTTATTTTGATCAAGAATCTTTTTGGCATCAAGAGAAAAGAGAGCAAACAAAACAAATGCAGGAAAAGATAAACGAAACGAAAGATTCCGTCTCGTTTATCTTTTAAACATTACACAATAGGCCCGTAATTTAATTATATTCACTACCCAGAATCTTTCTAGCAGGCAACTGTTTCCCTCTCCTCTTGTAAAAAAGCACGCAAAAGGTGGCCAATACCACGGAAAAATTCTGTTTGAGCAAAATTTATCATTTGGGCACAATAATCCAAAACCCATTTTAGCAAATGCTCATTTAAAAACTTTTGCTCCAAAAGCAATATCTCTTTATATTTATTCTCCTCCCCCTTTCTGATGCTGGCTGCTTCCCTTGTACAAAGTTCGGCCATAAAAGCCAGCTCTATCCCGATATAATCCAGTCTTTCGTGACTCTCATCACTCATTGTTAATCCGGCCTTTTGATAAAATTGCACAAGTAATAGTAGTTGTTCTGTTTCCTTTTCGGGTGTTAAATAAAGGGCTTCGTAAGGAGGCGAAATGTTGTTACTTCTCGGAGTACCCCTACATAACTTTGTCCTATCAATTGCAAGGTGTTTTTGCATTTTTTGCAGATCACTACAATTAATTGCGGCCTTAAAATTTTTTAATAAATGTACACCCTGCTTATGATCCTCCAGCCCATAGTCTTCAGAAAAACCATCAACGGCTTTGCTGAGCTTTTTAATGTAATCATCACCCGGAGTGGGAATTGGATTTAAAAATAACTGAGCTAAAAAATCATACACTTTGCTTCTGTTTTCTGCAACTAACCACATTTGTTCCGTCATTTTTTCCCCACCTTATCCAATGTAATAAACTGCTGGATTTGTTCCGGCTTCTGGAACAAGCTGTTTCGATTCGTTATGATGAAGCAGTTGGGAAACCTCGCTTTGAGGGTCGTCCAAATCACCAAAAATGCGAGCTGTTGCAGGGCAAATTTGCACGCAAATTGGATCCTCACCAACTTGAACCCTCTCCCAGCAAAAATCACATTTAGTCACTTTACCTAACTCAAATTTACCATAATCCGCCTTTTCCTTATCCGTAAATCCTTCACTAGGGAAATACCCTTTAGCTTTATAATCCATAAACCACCGGGCTTGATAAGGACAAGCAACGATACATTGTTTACAGCCTATACATTTATCGGCTAAAACTCTAACTATACCATTTTCCTCCTTAATAGAGGCACCTGTTGGACAATTGGTAACACATGGGGCATTTTCACAATGCATACAAAGAAGAGGAGTATACTCAACTTTGGCATTGGGAAACTTCCCGACTTCTTTGTGAATTACATGACTCCAAAAAGTGCCTGGAGGTGTACCATTGGCTTGCTTACAAGCAATAGCACAGGCATCGCATCCAATACACCTTTTCAGGTTTATTACCATCCCATAACGCATTTAAAACACCTCTCATATCTTATAGATTTTTGCCTGGGGGGAACCCTCCATAGCCATAGAAATGGGGTTAATCGTAGCCTCATTATTAGATAGCAATGTGTTAAAATGAACTCCTGTATTTTTTAATGGATTCATATAGGGGGTGCGCCTACCAAAATTTCCGGGGATCCCTATACATTTTGGATGCATTAATTCTGAAACATGAGCTTTTCCTTGAGTCTTGCCGCTGAGGCGTGATTCAACACAAACTATGTCCCCTTCATTAATTCCAATTTCAGCTGCAGCGGCTGCAGGCACCCAAATACACTTGGCATATGGGTTAGAATAGTCAATGATTTCATTTATATATGCATTTTCGTATAAACCACCCGTACTATTGACGCCGTAATGTATTTTCCAGTTAATAACTTTGAATGGATATTCATTTGTCGTCTCATAGCCGGCATTATCATACCACATGGGCAAACCAGTATAAAAAGAATAAACATGCTCCATATCTTGGTTGGGGACGGTAACATTGAATTCTTTTAATTGGCGCATCATCCTTTCGCCATTTCTGACCATTCTTTCGTAGTAAATTGGTAATCGTACCTTATTGTCCGGCAAAAAATAATAGTTATAACTCTCCTTTAAAGATAACCTATCCGCTTTAAAAGCACATTTATCAAATTCCTTGATTGCATTGGGGCCATAATCACTGGCAACTTTCCTTTCAATACATTCCCGCCAAGTATACTTTTTATCGGTGTTTAGAAAGTATTCCGGTTTTAGACCACTAGGAATTTCATCTTTTATAGCAGGAATGGTGTAGAGCAAGGCATGATTCCAAGCGGTATTAAATTCTGACAGTTTGCCCACTCTTTCGCAAATATCAATATAAATATCCTCGGCAACTCTAGTATTATAAACGCTTTTAACTATTGGTTTTTTGACTAAAGTACCCATTAAACCAACAGTATCATAGGTACATTCCTTTTCATTTCGGCACATCCTGTAAATTGAATCCTTTTCCAGACTGGAACTTTCAGCTAACAAAATATCAGCAAATTGAGTAGGTAGATCATAATGATAGGCAACACTAATAATGAAAGGTATCTTTTTTAGTGCTTCATGAACACTTGGACTGTTCACATGGGAACCCACTGGGTCACCACCGTGAATCAAATACACATTTATAGGGTAATTTATATGATATTTTTCTGGTTCTAAAACACTATGCCAGGCCATGGGTGTTGCACAATGCTTCATTGGATAAAAGTCCCCCATAGCAATAGTTTCGGGCGGATATACAATGTCATCGCCTGTTACTTGATTAGCCATATTTCCTTTAGGTTCCATTATTCCATCTTCATCTGGACCGGATTTATCCCAGGAAATATTGTAGCAGCCTTGTATTCCCCCGGGTACATCTAGATTTCCTAGCAGAACATTTATAGTACCAAATGCCTTTTGTGCTTCAACCCCCAACATATGGGAGGACATACCTCTCCCCATCACTACTGAAGAGGTGCGATAGGGGAAATCGAACCCTTCGATATTAATTGTTGACCCTATATGTGAATGGAAAATTAAATCATTTGCAATCTCCCTGATTTTTGCGGCAGGAATTGTAGTAATCGGCTCGGCCCACTCGGGAGTAAATTCTTTCAGATAATCTTTTAATATTTGGAAAGCGGGCTGCACCACTTTTCCATCTACCTCATAGGTACCTAAGATGGCATATGTTTCTCCTTTTGAGGTATCGAAGGGGACTGCTTTGTCCAGTTCCTTATCCCAAACAAGTGGCTTTCCTTCTTCATTCCTAAGATAAGTCTCTTTGTAAACCTTTCTTCCTTTAATTAACTTAAAAGAAGGGTCTAGTAAGTATGGAGCATTGGAGCGCACCTTGAGAAATTTCTCATCAAAAATACCAACCTCATGAATAATTGTATATAAAAGACTCAGCCCTAGGGCCGTGTCAGTACCTGATAGAATCGGTACCCATTCGCCCCTTTGAGCAGTATGACTACACTGGGGATCGACAGTTACGAACTTTATTCCTTTATCAAGTGCATCAGCATAGTGGCTGGTGTGTGAAGCACAGGAAAGCGCAAAATTTGTCCCAAGACTTCTACCGACTATTAAAACATATTTTGCATGCTCCAAATCAACTCGATCCAACATCATCCCGTTTAAATGCAATTGATTAAAATGCTCCGGGCAGGTAGGCCCCGGGGTTTCCAATACATTAGGGGTACCTAAAGCTATAAATATTGGAGCTGCCATAAAAGACTCCTCCACCCCAAAACCAATAGAATAAAGTATGCTACGTGGATCCTCATCCACTGCCGCTTTTATTTTTTTCGATACTATATCAAGCGCTTCTTCCCAAGTTATTTCTACCCACCCCGGATCAATGTCAATGCCTTTTTCCAAATTAGTTCGTTTCATAGGAGATTTAACCCGGTAGGGATTGTATAAATTACCGAGCACACTTGCTCCACGGGTACAAAGCCTACCTTGGTTTGATTCGCTATTTTTATCGCCTTTGACCTCCATTGCTACACCGTTAACTACCTTTACTTGGGTTGCACACACAGGGAAATGACAAAATCCACAAAATGATGGCTTCCATTCTACAGTATCTGAACCTGCGGAAACTGAATCAAAGGCTTTAACGCTCATATCTACTCCTGTAGCAAGAGCGATTGTAGCCAAAACACCCGATGAACCTTTTAAAAACGTTCTTCTGGACATGCTAATCATAATTGAGTTCCTCCTTTATAAAGCTTTAAGCACTGGTAGATTATAACCCCTACTGCTGTGAAACCCAGCACAATTATGATTTCTTCTAGGTGAAAACTGGGGCTGGTAAGAGGGCCCGCATCAATAGCCGGCACTGCTTGACTGCACCAGACATAACTCAATTTTGTAAGGAAAACACCAAGTATTGACAAGATAGAAACTACTACAGAAGATGATTTATAATTGGCCGCTAAATTGGCCAACAATAACAACAGTGGTGCAACTACCCCCAAAATAATGCCAAGCCAAAACACAATAGATTTTGACACAGCCAGCCATTGTAGCCCCAACCGACCGCTAACAGACAGCCCTGTAACAAGATCGGTAAGACTAACTGCTAAAAAAAATAGCAGTACTGCGGCTAGAGCAAGTTTGCCATTTTTGGTTTCTTGGCCAATAAGAAGTAGTAAAGCAAAAGCTAAAATTGCGACTTGGAGAAATGCACTCCCCGCACCCATTGTAATCCCCCATAATTGCTGGATATTAGTTGATGAAATTAGCCAAGACTGAACAATAATTAAAGCCAAGGCACAAATTAAGCCTACTAGTGATAAAATTCTCTTTTCACCTTTCAAAAAAACCATAAACAAGCTAACTAGAGCACAAGCAACCATCAACCAAAAATCTGCTATCATTGGAGCTGCAAAATTAGAGGTAAAAACAAGTTTAAAAACATTAAGAGGTGCCCCTAAATCAGCCATAATAAAAAAACCTGCTGTTACAAATAGAGCAAAAGCACCCATATAATAAAGCTTTAGGTAGTTTCCCCCGGGTTTACTAAAAAAGTGGATTATTGAACCTAAAATCAGAACACCAGCACCGCCAGCCGCTGCAGTAAAAAAAGCAGCAATGAATAGGCCCCAAGCATATTGGGCCGAGTACCCGCCAAAGCCAGTAGTAAACTGTTTTATCCAAAAACCAAGACCAACAAGAAATACCAAAACAGCAATACCTAATAATATTCGACCAGTCCTGTTTTGCAATTCTTTGGCCTTTCCTAATTGATTAACGGTGACCTCTACGCCAGCTTCCATTACTTTCATCCCCCTTATTTGTCCTTTACATGTGAAATTTTCCTTTTAAGACCGGGTTGATTTTAAAAACCTTGCATCCTTTCAACTTTCTAAACCGCACTATTTTTACCCCTTCCCCCCTTCCTGTGATGCCCTAACTTACCTGCCTTTGATCCCACAAATCAAAACAGCCCCCTTCCAGTCTTTTAATGTTCATACACTTTAAATTTTTTATGTAGCAATTTTTATTCCAACTTACAAGCACTTTACTTTAACTCTCTTTTATTAACTGGTAAATAGCTTCCAAAGCCTTGTCCACAAGGTCTTCAACTTTCATTTGAAAAGTTTTTTCGAAAGCCTTCAGAAATATTTGCAAAATATTGAGCGCAAAGTATTTTACTAATTTCCCATATTGGATCAAAATTATCTAAAAAAAATACATAACCCATGGACAAATTTTCAAATTGAAACTGCATACGTCTTGCCTAATGTTGATGCCTGTTTATATTTTTTTACTACCCGTCCAAAGCCGTATTTAAAATTCTGTCCTAAACCCATCATGATAAAGAAAAACCGCTGGCTATAGCACAACGGTGTTTAGCAATTATTGCTGTTTTTTCAATATAAAAATAAAAAACCAGCATCCTTACATTAAACATTAAGGAGCTGGAGAAAAATCTGAAAACACAAACCAACATAATTTTTTTTGAAAATAAGCCCTGCTTTATACATGTGCCTGGTATTCCTTTAATCTACGATAAAGAGTTGTTTTGCTAGTGCCTAATATCTCCGCGGCTTTAACAATATCATTATTGGTAAAAATTAAAGCTCTAGATATCGCATCCCTTTCAATTTCTTTGAGACTTCTGATCATTTTGACCGGTTTTTTTTCTGTTTCTTCACCCATTAGAGAAGGTGGTAGGTCTTCGTGTTTTATCCTACCGCTCGTAGACATATTTAAGGCGTAAAAAATAACGTTTTGAAGTTGCCTAATATTCCCCGGCCAATCAAAGTGCAACAACCTTTCCTTAACTTTATCATCAAAAACCGGTACAGCCCTGTTCGTTTTAAAACAAAGTCTCTGCAAAAAATATTCTGCCAGCTCAAGAATATCCATATCCCTTTCCCTTAACGGCGGAATGGTAATTTCAAAATTGGCCAGGCGATAATACAAATCTTCCCGAAACCTCTGCTCTTTGATCAAACTCACTAGGTTTTTGTTACTGGCAGCAATAACCCGAAAGTCAGCCGGAATATACTCTCTACCTCCAATTTTCATAATCCGTTTTTCTTCTAATACCCTCAGTAGCGATGGTTGTGATTTTAACGGCATATCTCCTATTTCATCTAAAAACAAAGTTCCGCCATGAGCAATCTCAAGCTTGCCGAGATTGCCGCTTTTTTTTGCGCCTGTAAAGCTTCCTCCCTCATAACCAAACAGTTCACTTTCAATTAGGTTCTCTGGAATAGAAGCACAGTTAAGAACAACAAAGGGCCCGCTAGGCCTATGATTTTGATGAATTGAATGTGCAAATAATTCTTTACCGGTCCCACTTTCCCCCAAAAGTAGGACATTACCTCCCTGGGGGGCAATTTTTGATACTATTTTTTTTGTATCATTTATTGCTGGGCTTTGGCCTCGAATATCGGAAAAGTCATACAAAGCGCTAAAACCATCCCTTGTTGAAGTAAAGTGTGGTTTAGAAATACCCTTACCTAGGGTATTATTCGAAATATAAAAATTTAAACAGCAAAGTTTTTCTTCAACAGCTTTAACAAACAAAAACAACCCGGAAAATAACCACGCAAACAACTCTTTTTCCTCTAAGGTATCGTTAATACACTCATAATAGGGAAAAGCCAGAACACCGATAACATTTCCTTCTTCACAACGAATTGGAATGGATAAAGCGAAAACTGCCCTCCTCAATTCCCTGTTGAAATTTTCTGGCGAAACAAGGCAAACTAGTTGATTTAAGTTTGCACAAAGGGAATGGGATGTAGTGCCAACCTTGCCTTCACTATAATTAAGGTTAATTAATTTAGAGTTACTACTATGCAATATTATTCCATTTGGATCATGTAAAGCGACCGCATATTTGTTGGTGTCATTAAAAAATGTGAAATATTGCTCAAATAAAGGCCTAGCTGCCTCAAGGAGTAGGTTATTTTTCTTGTAAAGCCGCTTCACATCTCTAACTCGCAAGCTATTATCCAATACTGGTAAATTTGGTTTAATCCCATCGCTTTTGGAACGGACCCAAGAGTTTCTCACATCTTCGGGGTTCAAACCCATTCTTAAGGGAATCTCCTCTTTTGCTGTCAAAGGACAATGACTTGTTTCACTATCACCCCACCTGGTAGGGTTAATGTCTAGAACAAAGGATACCAAGTTTGCTAGGACATCCTTGGAAAAAGTTGTAGGGACCACTTTTCTCCTCCTCACTGTTTGGGACCTCTGGTTTTACTAAAAGCCACAAACACACTTATTTATCCTCGCCCCTAATACCATTATTAAAATTTAATGATATTGTAATTCCATTTTATGTCTCTACGTTATTATCAAGCCAATAGTCAAAGAAAACAGGTCAGTTATTATCTTGTAGAAAACAACTATTTGGAAAGTTTCACAAAATCATAATATAATTCTACTAAAATAGGCTCTCTATCTACCAATAATAAAAGTCCAAATCTATCACACACTAATCACCCTTTCGTAAATTGACCATACTGCTAAATAATAAACTAACCAAAACTAATTAGCATAAATTCAAATAAATCACTTGGGAAGGAGGCTGTTTTTTATAGATATAAACTATATATATTTTAAATATTACTTACTATAAAAATTCTACATTTAATTCAATACCCCTTCCAGGGATTCCCAATAAAATTAATAATTCCGGATTAATAATCAATGTTGGATTTATTCGGCAAAGAACTATGAGAGGTTACAAATAAAAGCAGCTCATCTTAAGCGGGGAAATTGTCCTCAACTGAGGTAATCAAGTTTTTTGTGTAGATTCTCTACCGCTAAAAGTCACCCAAACAGCAGACCTTAGAATTAATAGCAATTTTAAAAATGGTAATATGTTTTCAAAACAAGGAGATAAGTTCATTGAGAATCCCCTTATCCTCATGCAAAAACTGTTCTGTTAAGTTTGCCATTTGAGGATAAAAAAGGTGAGTTTTTGAGGCCTGAATATCCCTAGCAAAATCTCCCACCCAGAGCAGTAAATGTTCCTCTAAAAAAGCTTTTTGATCGGCAAGTAATCTTTTTATAGCTTTAGTATTTTGTTCATTGAATTTTTCCAGAGTCAGCTTCGCTAAAAGGGCCATAAAATCCAGTTCAAAAGCTAAATGGTCATCCGCTTCATGGGGATAGTTAGCCGGCAGAAAATTGTAGTTTAAATATACCCGACGTACAATTAAGGTGGTTTCCTGAAACAAAGTCCGTTCTTTGGTTACATAAATAGATTCCCATGGGGGGGCCGGTAGCTTATTAGGGCCGATCATCAATTGAGTATATTCATTCTTTAGCTTATCCAGGGTATCGCCGGCATCGATGAATAGTGCCGAGGATAAATCCGCGAGCAAACCTAGGTAAGCACTAAAGCTGCTATTTTTCTCATCAAGCACCAATTCTAACGCCTCAAGGGTGTGTTGGTCTGTAGCGATGTTGAGTAGCTTTTGGTTGGGTTCGTTCCCAAAAATATGCTGTAGAAATTGATAAAGATAATGCCGGGTGGCTAAAACAATAGCAATTCCATCATCTTTTGTTGTCATTCCTGATACCGCCTTTACAATTATTAATAAAATTATCTCCCCTCCTACAGTCTAAGACAGGAGGGGAGATATATCAATAAAGAAGGGATGAATATTGAATAATTAACTTAAACCAACTCTGCTGAGAACCACAATCGCATAAAAAAGGTAACGACCAATAATTTGACCGGTAATCAACAACAACGCAGCAAAATAAATGCTGGCGCTAACTGTTCCTGTTGCAGCAATTTCTGCAGCGGCCTCGCCGGAAACACCCAGATTAAGTGACCGCTTCTGAACAGGAAAGAAAAGTAGCCCTGTGCCGAGAAGGATAGAAAGCCATTTAATCATCATAACACCACTCATGCTACTCATCAGCGAAAGACTCTGCCCTGCGGCCTGGCTGGTACTGGCACCCAATTGGATGTAATAACCTATCATGAAAACAACTTGAAGCGCGACGGCAACACCGACAGTTAACACTGCAGGGCGATGTGCCTTTAAACCTTCCGCACCGCCCAAAGCCAGGAAAAGCACAGCACCCATAGTTAACGTAGCAGCATAAAACTCCACAAACAGCCCACCAGAATGCCAGGCGGGCACACTGGAAGATGTGTAAACAGCGGTCATTACATAAATATCACCTAAACCAATTATAGCGGCTAAAGTTACCAAAGCTTGAATTGCATTTTTGGCTATAGGCTTAAATAAAACCAAGATGACGGCTATAACAGTCACTCCTGTAAAAGCACCGGTAAACCAAATTTCACGACTTAGCCAAGAGGTAGAAAAATGCGCTAAGGAATTAACCGCTCGCAAAGGCTGGCCTAGGTGCAATAAAGAGGCCAGCAAGCCAATAACAGCCAACCCGGCAGCAACGACCACAGCAGTCTTGAAAACACCGTCTTTATCCAAATACTTAGCAAGACAGACAAACACTATGATGCCAACAGCGGCCTGTATGCAAATGGAGAAAATAATTAATGCTAGTTCACTCATGTTTTACACCTCTTTTTCCTTGTAGAATGGGTTTAAAGCACATTCCTTTGGTGTAACTAAAAAAGAAGGCTTTGTAGTTGAGGAAGAAGGCAATATGGGGAGATCCTGAACTAAAGAAGCCCTTCCGTGTTTTGCTGAAAGTTCATCCAAATCTCCAAATTCTAGGCAACGCATTACACAAGCATCTACACAAACAGGGTTTTGACCAGCATCGCGTAGATCTTTGCAGGAATCACATTTTCCGACTATCCCTTGTTCTTCGATAAACTGAGGAACGCCATAGGGGCAGTTCCAAATGCAATAACGACAGCCAATACACTTATCCGCATTATGCTGAACTGTTCCATCTTGGGCAACATGCATGGCTCCTGTTGGACACCCCTCAACACATTTTGGGTCAACACAATGGTTGCAGGCACCGGAATAATGATACATTCTAGCGTTAGGATATACACCGGTTTCGAATGTTCTTACTACCCTGAATAATGTCCCTACTTTTAAATCATTTTTATCATTACATGCCACCTGGCAAGTGCGGCAACCTATACAAGCACTCATATCATAATAAAAGCCCAAATTTCTCACTGCACTTCACTCCTTTCTTAGCCTAGATTTAATATCCGCTGAGGTTTTTTGTAATCTTTTATCAGTGCGGGGCCATCGTATTTTTCAAAGTTGCAATTATAGTTATTGTACCCACTAACCCCAATTCCACTGGTGACAGGTCCGCATAGAATATTATCGGCCCCACCCATATCAATACCAAGTTTCTCGTCTATTTCTACCCAGGAGCCATGTGGCAACTCTAAATAGCCCGGCATTAAAGTTTCTAATACACAAGCATTACGGAGAACCTTTCCGTGAGCATTCCAGATAAGCACAGTATCCCCATCCTCAATTCCCTTTTCAGCGGCATCGGAGGCGTTTATAAAAACTGGGTTTTGCCATGTTTCTCTTAACCAGGGTAAATTGTTGAAAGTTGAATGGGAACGACGGAGATAATGTGGATTTGAAATCAAATAAGGGTAATCACCTTTCTCCTTTTTATCCCAATCCTTAAATGTTGTTTCATATACTTCTTCTCCTACGGTATAGTTAGGATAGGGTTTCCAAATAGCAGGTCCATAGCCCATGGCATTGATGATGTCCGCTTTCCATTGGCAGTAAATTTCTAGCTTTCCACTTTCCGAAGGAAGGGGATTATTTTCTGGGTCTTCTACAAAGTCTTTGAAAGCTATAAATGTATACGGATCACCTTTCTTACGTTCCACTTGATAAATTCCTTTATCCAAAAATTCTTGTAACCCTATGCGACCCTTTTGAGGGGAACCGTGAACACCCCATTCTTTTATGTCAGACTGTGTTATCGTTACAAGGGGTTCATAGCTTTCTGCATCTCTGGAGATAACGGAACATCCAGCAAGTTTATTGAAAAACTCCTGTTTTTCATCATAAGGGAACAATTCTTCGTGATCAATTCCAAGTCTTTTTGCAAGTTCGGTAGCAATCCACCTCTCGGTTTTTGCCTCATAAAGTGGTTCAGTAATCTGAGAATAAACGATTATCATTTCCTTATTGCCGGTCATCAAGCCCCCGATATTTTCCCATTCTGTTGTAACAGGTAGGACTATATCGGAATAGCTTGCCTGTGTTGTTAAAAAGTGATGATGTGTTACCACAAAATCTGCTTTACTGCGATGAAACTCTATCGCTTGATTAATATTTGGGGTTGTTTGCATTCCTGCACTGAAACAGGTATAGACAAGACGAATATCTATGTCCTTAATATTTTTTGGTGAAGGGTTCGTATAGATCAAACCAGTAGCATTATATTTCCCTTCCAGTGCTGATTTCCATAAGACAGGGGCCGTAACGTATTCGCCTAAAGGATTCGAAACATTGGCAGGAAGCCCACCCTGTCCAGAAGTAACTAAAGAAGGACCACCATTACCCGCCATAGCATGATAGGTAGAGCCTGTTGCATGCCCTGGTTTACCCATATGTCCACCCATCGCACCTATTGTCATAAAGATCTGTGGAAAATTTTCTGCGTTTTTATTTCTAGCAGGGGCAAAACTGTGTAAAATTGCAACCTTATTATCCTTTCTCATTTCCCTTGCATACCATTTTATATCCTCCACAGGGGTACCGCTAATCTCTGTAGCCCATTCAGGTGTTTTAGGTTGCCCATCATATTTTCCCAAAACATAATCCTTAAAATTTTCATTTAACTTGGCATTTGTCGGCATATTATTTTCGTCAAAGCCAACCGTGCAGTTATAAATAAAATCCCAGTCAATTATAGAATTTGTAAAAGGATCGTCTTCCATAATCATAGTATAAGCAACTGCCAGTAAAAAAGCTGTATCTGTACCGGGCCGTACCCGAATCCATTTTGCGTCATAAGTAGAAGCGCTAAAATTGTAGGAAGGCCCCACATATACAAATTTTGTACCAGATCTCTTAGCTCGCAAATAATGCCAAGAGGGACTGCCTCCGGAAGCCCAAGCAGGGTTACATCCATACAAAACAATAGTATCCGAGTTCTCTAAATCAAGGCGATCATTGGCTGATGTAGTAAGGTTAAACGGAGGCAAACCTAATTTAGTGGTATCTAAAGCATAAGTTCCAAGTGATTCTGTGTCTGAAGATTCAACAAATCCCCCCAGTTTGCATAATACTGCTAAAGCATCTTTATTAAG
>JBBAFB010000029.1:0-17968 GCA_041655595.1 Bacillota bacterium | reverse complement strand
TTTACCAAATAACGGATCAGGCCATGTTAGAGGTGCAAAAGGGTATTGATAAAACTGCGGAAAGTACGGAAAAAATCGGTGAATCCAGTAAAATGATTGCTCAAATTGCGGAGCAAACTAATCTTTTGGCACTCAATGCTGCTATTGAGGCTGCCAGAGCGGGAGAAGCGGGGAGAGGCTTTGCTGTAGTTGCGGAGGAAATCAGAAAATTAGCTGAAGAGTCCAATCTTTCAACAAAGACCATTGATATTCTTTTAGAAGAATTGCTTGCCAATTCTAATGACACGGTGGAGACCATCAGAAAGGGTCTGGAGGAATTAAAAAAATTACAGATCGCTATAGAAAAGAATCGCGCAGCTTTTCTAGAAATCGAAAAAGCTACTCATATAAACAGAAAAAATAGTCAGGATTTGAATTCTTCCATGTTGGAAATCGAAATCATCAAAAATGATACTCTTCAAGCCTTGGGGTTGTTATCTAATATTGGGGAGGGAAACTCTGCCGCAACAGAAGAAGTTGCTGCCTCCGTGGAGGAACAAACAGCCTCAATGGCGGAGATCTCCAATGCTATAGATGCTTTGGAAGAATTGGCTTCAAGTTTACAAGCAACAGTTTTGAAGTTTAAGGAGTAGTGGGACAAGGGGACAGGACTTTTGTCCCACTCCCTTTGTCCCGCTGACTGGAGGATTTAAATTGGCAATTAAAATGTTTCGTATCTTGGTAATTAACCCCGGATCAACCTCTACTAAAATTGGGATTTATGAAAATACCCGAAGTGTTTTTGATACTACTATCCGCCATAGCAGGAGGGAGTTGGAGGCTTTCGGGAGCATTTTAGCGCAAAAAGAAATGCGTAAGGCCTTGGTATTAGAAGCACTGAAGGATGGGGATATTTCTTTAAAATCTTTGGATGCCATTGTGGGGCGGGGAGGTATGGTTAAACCCTTGGAGTCCGGAACCTATACAATTAATGAAAAGCTTTTTGAGGACTTGAGAGCGAAAGGTTTTGTTCAACATGCCTCGGCTTTAGGCGGGATTATTGCTTACGAGTTGGGTAAAGACCTAGCTATACCGGCCTACATGGTAGACCCTGTGACTGTGGATGAAATGATGCCCATTGCTAAAGTCACAGGTATCAAGGGTGTAGAGAGAAGGAGTATTTTTCATGCTTTAAATGCCAAATATATCGCTAAGCGCTTTTGCCGGGAAAATTCCAAAGAATATGCAAGCTGTCGTTTAATCGTTGCTCACCTGGGAGGGGGTATTACCGTTAGTGCCCATCTTAATGGCAAGGTAGTTGATGTCAGCAACGGTTTAGATGGGGAAGGGCCTTTAACTCCAGAAAGATCAGGTGCTTTGCCTGTTTCTGCTGTGATTGATCTTTGCTTTTCTGGTGATTACACCAAGGAAGAGTTGCTGACCTTGGTTTCTTCCAAAAGCGGCATGCAAATGCTTTTAGGAACTAATGATCTTAGAGAGGCGGAGCAGAGAATAAAGTCGGGGGATAAAGAAGCTGAATTGGTAGTGGGGGCGATGGCTTACCAGGTAGCTAAAGAGATTGGTGCTATGGTAGCGGCCCTGAAAAGTGAAGTAAATGCGATCATCATTACCGGAGGCTTGGCCCATAGTCAGTATTTTGTTAGTTTGATTGAAAGAAGAATCAACAAATTGGGCAAACTAATAATCTACCCCGGTGAGGATGAGCTTCGGGCTCTGACAGAAGGCGTTTTAGCAGTACTGCAAAAGAAGGAATCCGCAAAAATATATGTGTAGGAGTGGGACAAGGGGACAGGAGTTTTGTCCCACTACCCTTTTTGTTTCCTTTACTTTAATTTAGATAAAATCAAGCAGCATTAACCCGTTTTTATCTGTTTGCTTGAAGGCACCGGTATTTGTTATTTCTAAAATTATAATTTCCATTACTAGGTAAACCTCGGAGTTTCCCCTTAAACAACCCATCAGAACATCTTTATCTCGACCAAATGCACCATGAACGTGTAGCTCGGGAGTAATACTGTCGCTGTTGCTAAAGATTGTTCCCATGCCGAGGACCTCTCTGCCATCCCCAAAGGTCATTTCAATTGGTATCGGAGGTACTGTGCACTCCTGTGGACCAGAGACGATATCCGCTTTTTTTAAAGCACCGATCATTAAAAAAACTGCAGTGCTGATATTTTCTTTTGTTGCAATTGCTCTTAGTTCTTCAAGCAAGTTGTCACCGTGTTCGGCTTTTGCCACAAAAATCCTACCTAAAGTACCTTGATTGTATTTCAAAAGATCACCCCTTGGATAGTTTGATTTTAAAATTTTATTTTGTCCTGGGCAGTCTAAAACCACAAGGCGTGTGGTATGGTTATGTCATACTTTGCCTTTTTAAACTGTTTTAAATAAGTTATCCTGTGGTTGGGCAGCTATGATGAGTATTGGCATAAACTTTGCTATTTATGGGGGCCAGTCCAGCAAGGGTTTTTTCAAGAAACTGAGTTGTTTCAAGAAGTTTATTCAAATCAATGTCTGAAATTAAGTTCATTTTATCAAGCACCCAAACTAAATCCTCTAAAGAAACATTACCTGTGGCACCATGTGCGAAAGGACAGCCACCCAAACCTCCTGCTGCGGCTTCAAATAAATTACAGTCTAGCTCAATGGCTTTTATTATGTTGGCTATGGCGCAGCCAAATGTGTCATGAAAATGAAAACCGAATTTGAAATTCAAATTTTTTCTTTTAATATTTTTTATTAAGTTTTCAACTTGTGCTGGAACAGCGATTCCACTTGTATCACAATACATAATTTTATTTACGCCGGTATCTGATATTTTTTTTGAAATTTCAATAACCTTATCAACTGATACTATATCTTCTTCATAGCCAAAAGCAGTGGAGAGGTCAACTTGAATATTCACCTCAGGGTATTTCTTTAAAAGGTCGGAGACTGTTTTAAGCTGAATCAAGGACTCAGCCACTGTCATCTTCACATTACTTTTATTATGCTTCTCACTGGCTGACAACACAAAGACAATTTCCTTGAGTCCTGCATTAACAGCTCTCTCAACTCCTTTTAGATTAGGGGTGAGGGCACTGAAACTGATATTAGGGTAGAGTTTTGTACAGGATTCATAAAAATTTTCGGCATCTTTAAATTGGGGAACTGCCTTGGGGTTTACAAAAGAAGTAATCTCCAGTTTATTAACGCCGCTGTTGATTAGCTTGTTAACTATCTTTAATTTACTTTCGGTGGAAATGAATGTATCAATATTTTGCAATCCATCACGCAGTGTTACATCAACGATTTTAATTTTTTTTAAACTCATAAATCCAATGACCTCCAGGCTGGGCTATATTGTTATTATTTTTTTGTGATTAGAGGTTATATTTCCTCAATATCTTTTTCAACTCTATTCATATGATCCTCCATAGCGCGATGGGCTTTGTCCGGGTTTCTTTCTTTAATTGCGAGATAGATTGCTCTATGTTCTTCGAAATAACTTTTAGAGTGGCCTGGTTGCTCCAAAATTTTATCCCTCACAAAGTTCCAGATTTTTGCGCCCATTAAAGCTACTATATCGTTCATAAATTGGATAAATACTCTGTTATGCGTAGCTTCAGCAATACATAAATGAAACTCTTTATCTTTGTCTAAGCCATCTTTTCCTTGACGCAGTTCTTCATGCATTTGTTGAATTATAGACTCGAGTTTTTTTATGTCTTCAGAAGTCGCTCTTTGGGCTGCAAGTCTGACGACTTGGCATTCAAAGGGTTTCCTAGCTTCGATAATTTCATCCGCACTTGCTTCTTCCAGCAAACTTATCATTTCACTGATTGCACTATACATATTTGTAGGGAGTGTTTTAGAAACAAATGTTCCATCACCCACCCTAGAATTGATCATGCCGGTTATTTCTAATGCCCTTAATGCCTCCCTTAGGGAAGTCCTACTTACATTTAATTGTTGCGCTAAAATCCTCTCCGCTGGCAATTTATCTCCCGGTTTAAGATCACCGTTTTCGATTGCCTTTGTTAGTTGTTTAGCAATAATTTGAGAGGTTTTTAATTGTTCAATCGGTTTTGGTGTAAAAGCCATGATTTTCACCCCCTTGGCAATCTTTTATTTTTTCTGTTGTGCTAACCACGATGTGCCTTTGATTAGCAAATGATAATTGGTAGTACCAATATACCTGTCATTAGGTATGCTGTCAATATGAGTTGCAGCATGATTTTCTAAATTTGCCAAATTTTAAAGCCCCGCGGTTCAATTGTTTCAATGATAGATGCGTGATAGATGTTTCAGAAAATTTACGCTTGACTGGCAATAATTGTTTTGGTATATTGGTAGTACCATTATACCCTTAATGGCAAATAAGATATAAGGAGGAGAATAAATTTTGAGTAGGCATGCAGAGATTTTGAAAGCTTTATCTGGAATTGTGGGTGAGGACAAGGTTACGGATTCTGAGTTGGTATTACTTACCTATTCGTATGATATCGGTGGTTTAACGACACCTTCCGACCTGGGGGGAGAGCCTGAATTTGTTGTTATGCCGGATACGGTGGAAGAAATTCAAGCTGTGTTGAGATACGCTAATAAAAATAAATTAGCAGTTACCCCTTTTGTCTCAGGTGCTAATATGGGTGGTTTAGCCGTGCCGTTAGAAGGTGGAATTATATTAGATCTTCATAAAATGAATAAAATAATTGAAATCAATGAAGATTTAAATTATGTCATTGTTGAACCAGGGGTAACTTTTGGAATGCTTGAAAGGGAATTAAGGGATAAGGGTCTTTGGATACCAGTTCCCATGGCCCCTCCAGCGGCAGCTTCGGTAGTCGGTAATGTTTTATTGGCGGGAATTGGTCATGTTAGTGGAAAATATGGCAATCAAGCTGAGTTGTTAAATGGAGTGGAAGCAGTTTTACCCACCGGCGAACTAACTAGAGCGGGTACTTGTGCAATTTCACCATATTGGTGTGGTAGGTTTCCCATACCTGACCTAACGAGTTTGTTTGTAGGCTGGATGGGGACAACTGGTATCGTTACTAAAATGAGTGTTGCCGTTTATCAAAGGCCGGCTTACCAAGATGTAGTTACGGTAGGTTTTGATGATTATGATGAAGCGGTATTCGATTTTATGATTCCGTGGCAAAGGTTGGAGATCTGTCATGATGTTACTGGAATAACATGGAGTTTTGGCGCTATCCAGAAAATGCATCACCCTTTACCACCCAAACCTAAAGACGAACCCCTTTTATATGTATATACACAGCTTGGAGGGGTGTCAGAAAAAGACATACAGCATAAAAAAGATATTTTAGATGATTTTATTACTTCTCAAAAGAAAAAAGGAAAATTAGGAACAATTCGAGAGGTGGAAATGCTGCCTGAACTTAAAAATGCTCGCATTGATGTGCCCAACCCATATGGAGGTCTTTTCGGAAATTATAAAAGAGGGGGTCTATTTTGGGTAGGCTCATTTACACCAGCCTCAAGATGGCCCGAAACCCTTCGGAGAGCAGATGAAATAATGATAAGTTATAACATGCCTCCCGCAACCAGGGTTTCAATGTTTAGGGGTAGCCATTATGGGATGCTAAGATCAATAGCGGGTTATGACAGCGGTAACCCTGAAGAGCTCAAAAGAATGCGAGCAATGGGAGTGGAATTAGTAAACGCTATCTTGGATAATGGTGGCTTAATTTATAAAGCACCTACATGGGCAGTAGACGAAATGATCAAAAGGGCTGATCCGGGGTATTTAAATACAATAAAACTAATCAAAGGCACCTTGGACCCAAATAGAATTCTAAACCCGGGAAGGTGGGGTTTATAAAATGGCTGTTTCAAAGTGGGAAAATGTTAATTCCATGAAACCTATTGACGATTATAAGGAAGATGTTTTTTTATGCTGTTCAAGTTGTCTTAATTGTATGCTTTCCTATCCGATGTATCTACCGGTTTGTCCCGCATTGGAAAAGTATGGTTTTGTGACTTACGCTAGTAAAGGCCGATCTGGTTTAATTGAGTCATACTTGTCAGGGCAGATTAAAATGTCTGAGGAATTTGCGAACATTATGTATTCTTGTGCACTTTGCGGGGCTTGTAGAGTGAGTTGTCAGCAGGATTGGAGTTATTATAATTTGGAAGTCTTTGAAGCAATCAGGGAAGAAATTATTGATAAGGGCTTTGCCCCACCCGAGGTAAGGGATTTTCTTCAAAGTGTTTATAAATATGGGAATCCTTTTTCGGAACCAAGAGAAAAGAGGGCGGATTGGGCAAAGGATACCGATGTGAAAAAATATAAGGGGCAAGAATACCTATTATTTGTTGGTAGCGTTGGTTCATATGATCCAAGGGCGCAAAAAATTTCTAAGGCGCTTAGCTCCATTTTAATAAAGGCAGGTATATCATTTGGAATACTTGGCATAGAGGAAACCGATGATGGTAATGAAGTAAACAAAGTAGGGGAAAGAGGTCTTTTTGAATATTTGGCCGATGAAAATATTGAAAAATTTAAAAATCTTGGAGTAAAAAAGATTATTACCCTATCTCCCCACTCTTTTAACGCCATTAAAAACAACTACCCTGCTTTTGGTGGTGATTTTGAGGTAATGCATTATACTCAGTTTTTGAAGCAATTAATAGAAACAGGGCAACTTCAAATAAAAGGTAGACTTGATGCTGACGTAACTTTTCATGACCCGTGCTTTTTAGGCAGGTACAACAAGGAATATGAAGCCCCTAGATTTTTACTCGGTTCCATTCCTGGCCTTCGGCTAATTGAAATGGAAAGGAATAAAGAGGATTCATTTTGTTGCGGCGGTGGCGGTGGAAACTTTTTTACGGATTTTTTAGGTAGTGGTGAAAAAGGTGCTGGCAGAATTAGAATCAGGGAGGCTTTCGATACTAAAGCAAAAATATTGGCGGTTGCCTGTCCAATGTGTGCAGGTATGTTTGAAGATGCCCTCAAGATGGAATGGTTAGAGGATGAGTTTACCGTAAAAGATATCGCTGAAATTATTAATGAATTAATTTAAATACTTATGCAAAGGAGATATTTATTATGACATTATCTTCACGGATACCAGGTTTTTACAAGCTATCACCTAAGGAAAAATTAACTAAGGTAAAAGAAATGGTAGGGCTAACTAGCGAAGAGGCTGATACAATTTGGCTTGGACGCCCTCCCATCGAAGATGTTGATCGCATGGTAGAGAATGTTATAGGCGTAATAGGGATTCCCCTCGGGATAGCTACAAATTTTCTTATTAATGGAAAGGATTATTTGATTCCAATGGCAACTGAGGAACCTTCGGTAGTCGCTGCTGCCAGTAATGGAGCTAAAATAGCAAGAATAAAAGGAGGTTTTTATACCACTTCAACTGAGCCGTATATGGACGTTCAGATTCAGGTTGTGAATGTCAAAGATCCTAACTTTGCTAAAATGAAAATCATTGAAAATAAAGCAGAACTTATAGCAGAGGCTAATACACAGGATCCAGTTCTTTTAGAAATGGGGGGCGGGGCTAAGGATTTAAGCGTAAAAGTTTTGGAAACGGATAGGGGCAAAACAGTTTTAATTAGTTTGACCGTTGATGTTAGGGATGCTATGGGGGCGAATACAGTAAATAGGATGGCGGAATATATTAAACCCATGATAGAAAAAATTTGTGATTCCGCTGTATCTATGTGTGTAATTGATAATTATGCTGTAAAGAGGCTAGCAAGGGCTCGTGCCGTTTTTGATAAAGAAGCCCTAGGCGGTCAGCCTGTTATAGATAATTTTCTTTATAATTATTCTTGTGCTTACTATGATAAACACCGTGCCACCGGACATAATAAGGGAACTTTAAATGGAATAATAGCGGTTGCTCTTGCCACTGGGCAAGATACAAGAGCAGTAGAAAGCGGGTTCCATTCATATGCCGCTCGCAATGGGCAATATAGAGCACTCCCTGTTTGGGAGCAAAATGAAGAAGGGGATTTAGTTGGCACATTGGAGATGCCTGTTCCTGTGGGAATAGTTGGTGGCATTAGCCATTTTCACCCGGTCGCAGCTAGTTGTATAAGAATTTTAGGAGTTAAAAGTGCCCGTGAGCTTGGAGAGGTTTTGGCCGCAGTTGGACTTGCCCAAAAAGTTGCTGCGGAACGTGCACTAGCAGATGAAGGCATAGTCAGAGGGCATACCAAAATGCATGCCCGCACTGTTGCAGCTATGGCGGGTGCTAGGGGGGATTTAATAGATAAAATTTCTAAACAGATGATTGATGAGGGTTTAGTCAGGTCGGACAGGGCCATGGAGTTATTTGCTGAATTTTCAGGCAAGTAAAAATCTAAAGGAGGATAATAAAATGGCGCAAACAGAACTTAATATTTCTGCAGCGGAGTTGAAAATTGATACCGAAAGAACAGCCTTGGTAATACTGCACTATCAAAATGATATAGTAAAACAAGGAGGTGCTATTGCGGATCTTTACTGGAAAAGAATAAAAGACGCAGGAACCGTAGAGAAGACTAAATCTGTACTTGAGGCTAGTAGAAAACATGGAGTTTTGGTTGTTTTTGTGGAATGCGCTTTTAGACCAGGAGCACCGGAACTGGCTTTAAAGGCACCACCTCTTTGGAAAGCATTGAAAGATTCAGGTGGATTAATTAGAGGTACAAAAGGTGCTGCTACCATTGATGAATTAAAGCCACTTCCGGAGGAACCTGTCTGTATTCAGGCTTCGACTAATGGTTTCTGGGGTACCGATTTGGAAATAATTCTCCGTGCTCATGCCATTACTGATGTAGTCCTAACGGGTATAGCTACGGCTCATTTTGTTATTTTATCAACTACACTTGCCGCATCAGATATGGGCTTTTATCCTATAGTGTTAGAAGATTGCTGCAATGACGAAAGCGATGAATATCATAATTGGATAATTAATAATATTCTTGCGGATTGTGCAGTAATTTCTGATTCAACAAATTTTATAAAAGCGCTTGACCAAGCCTAAATAGGCTTCCAAGCGGGCAGGGGTGGCAGGTAATGTTTGTTAGCCGCCCCTGCTTTATTTTACAGTGATATGGCAAAATGTCTTCTCATTTCTTTCATTCCGTCCTACCTCCTCCACGTCCTATCCACATTTATTAGTGTTCGTTAACTGCAGGAAAAAAGTGTTGAGTGTAGAAAATTTAATTGTAGGTGCCATATTGAATATTTTATTACTGAACTTGGAAAGTTGGTAAAAATCCGATTATGTCATTTATAAAGCTAACTGCGGGCAGGATAAGTGAAGAAGATCCTTATTTTGAAGGGAGGAATAGCAGTGCAGGAAGTACCTTTTTTATCAATAAAAGGTATAAAAGCAGGACATGCCCAAAATATAGAAGGTGGCACCGGTTGTACGGTAATTCTATCAGAGGAAGGAGCCGTAGCTGGGGTAGATGTGCGGGGCGGCTCTCCCGGTACTAGGGAAACAGATTTGCTGGATCCGGTCAATAAGGTAGAACAAGTCCATGGTACCTTTTTAACCGGGGGAAGTGCCTTTGGTCTGAATGCTGCCGCCGGTATTATGAAATATCTTGAAGAAAAAGGCAAAGGCTATGACACAGGGGTAGCCAAGGTGCCCATAGTCACCGGTGCAGTGTTATTCGATCTAATCGCAGGCGATCCAAAAGCTAGGCCTGATGAGAAAATGGGATATCAGGCTTGCCTGAACGTTAAGGCAGAGGGGGAAGCGTTGGAGGAGGGCTGTGTGGGCGCAGGCACAGGTGCCACTGTGGGGAAGCTGTTTGGTCCTCAATTTGCTATGAAGGGTGGACTGGGGGCAGTGGCTTATCAAATTGGTGATCTCAAGGTGGGTGCCATCACCGCCGTTAATTGTTTGGGAAATGTCTATGACCCGGCTTCAGGTGAGGCTGTGGCGGGAATGCTGGCCGAAGACGGAAAAACAATCCTCAGTGTGGAGGAGACCATGTTAAAGATGGCAGCAAATAGCCAAAGCGGAGACCTTTTTGGTGGCAATACTACCATTTCTGTGGTAGTGACCAATGCCAGGATTACCAAGGCCCAAGCCAAAAAAACAGCCTCCATGGCACATGATGGCTACGCTCGCACTATAAGACCATCTCACACCCCGGTAGATGGGGATACCATTTTTGTACTGGCCACCGGAGAAGTGGAAGCTGATCTGCATATCTTGGGGATTTTGTCCACTAGGGCCATTGAAACCTCAGTAATCAGAGGCGTCACCACAGCAAAAACCCTGTATGGCTTCAAAGGTGTGTCGGAGGGCGGGGGTATTGACATCCTCGGGATTTAAAGGTTTAGCCCTTTAATTTTATGATGGGGAAGGGGATTTTGCCATTGACTGAAAAAACGGGGGAAAGAATTAGAGAAGTAATCGGTGGGGTTGTTGTTATTTTAGTGGGAATAAGGATTATTCCTTTGGCCGTACTCTTCTTTTTTCGGGAATACTATGGTCTTTTAAGGGGTTTTTATGAAGCTGACAGGATCGGTGGGGTAATTATGCAATCCTTCTATCAGCCGATTTTTACCCAAATAGTAGTTTTAGCGGGGGTTTTACTCATTGTGGGGGGATTTGGTTTTTTGATTAACAGAAAGTGGGCTTGGCTGGTGGCTTTTATTGGCAGTATCATCGGTGTTTTCGGTTCATTTTTATTGATGATGTTCCCCATAATGGTCTCAGAATCCGTTGGGCATGCTCAAACTTTTCTTTTTTGCGGTGCCACTTGGGTGTTCCTAGTAACCTATGTCCGCAGTCACAGTTGGCAACAGGTTGTCTTCAGCCTTTTAAGCGGAATGGCCATGATGATGACTTTTATGAACGGTAATGCTTCTTATAATAAAATATTGGAGGGCCATTATAGGCTGGCCCTTGCTAATCCAGGCATACCCCATGTGGGCATGATAAAAATGTTGACTTGGAGTAACCCCGTATTGCTTTATCAAGCTGTCCAACCAATCCTTTGGTTGGCAGCCACTGGTTTTTTAGTGGTCAGCATCGCCACTTTGTATCGTCAAAATTGGGCTTTGCCCATTGGTTTGGCGGCCTCAATCATTTCCATTATAGCGGCAACTCCCGTTGCTTATGTTGACACCATAGTTGGCAATGTAGGGGAAAGGCTATCCATGTTCGCCCTCGCTCCCATCATATCAATGGTAGTTTTGATCATATTGCTGGTTTTTAAAGAAAAAATCTGGACAGCGAATAACCCCCGGGCAGTTGTTGTAGAGCAAAAAACATCAAGCTAAATTGTATCATGCAAAGGCGAATGTAATTGCCATGTAGATTTCGTGATCGAAAGAGGTGGCAAACAAAGCGTCCCCCCGGCCTTGCTATGGGGCTCTATTGGATCAGGCCTAAAATTTTCATGCCCCTTGATGGTAATTCACGCTCATACATCTTCAATAGATATCAAATAACAGCTCCGGACACTAACTGCACCGGTAATGACTACGTAGCCTTTCTTAACGCACTTAAGACAAGAATTGACGAACATACTCCAGAGCTTACATTTCCGGAAATATCTTATATTGCATGGGCGACAAGGGACAGCAATATCTCAACTGAACAGGACCCAACAACGGCCATAGATGAAAAAAAACAACGTGCCGCTTTTAAACAATGGTATACAAACAATATAGGTACGGCCAACACCGCGAATATTCTTTCCACAGCCCTCGGTAAAACCAAGTTGAAGAACGGGCGACGAATATTCGCTATTGCTGCACACGCCGGACTTTATATCCCAATTAAGAATGGAGGTCTAGTCGAGTATTTTCAAACTGATGATGGTGATTATGCAAAGATGGCAACTGTTTTTGATACTGAATCTACCGTCCAAAGGGATGATTTAAAGAGTGGCATAAAACACTACCTTAACTTCTTGCAAAGCGAAGGGACACCAATTGTAGAGGAAAGTTTCAAAATGCCCAAAAATATCATTCTTTATGGGGCCCCCGGCACCGGCAAGACATACAGTTCCATACAATATGCTGTTGCCATCATCGAAGAAAAGCCACTGGCCGATGTGAAAGCGGAAGATTATGATGAAGTGTTTGCCCGCTATCTTAAATATAAAGAAGATGGGCTTGTCGCATTTACAACATTTCACCAGTCCTTCAGTTATGAGGAATTCATCGAAGGTATTCGACCGGTTGTCTCGTCAGAGGACAAGACCGAATCCGGGGGAGAAATAGAGTACGAGGTCCATGATGGGATCTTTAAAGCCTTCTGTGACAAGGCTGGCACCCCTGTTGGCAGTGGTACGGGCATTGATCTTGGGATTGGTAAGAGTCCTTCAGTTTGGAAGGTGTCTTTGGAAGGCTCCGGAGAAAATCCTACCCGTACCGATTGTTTGGAGAATGGTTATATCCGTATCGGGTATGACGGCTATGGTGAAACTTTGCCGGATTCCTATGAAAAGGGTGATAGTGGCAGGAATATTTTAAATGCTTTTTATTACAAAATGCAAATTGGGGACCTTGTTCTCTCGGCTTATTCAAACAAAACGATAGACGCCATCGGTGTTATTACAGGGGAACCGGAGTGGCATGATGAGTATCCAAAATACAAAAGGTTACGCAAAGTAAAATGGTTTGTTACCAGGATCAACGAGGATATCTACGAGCTCAATTCTGAAAAGCTGATGATGCAGCCCTCGGTGTACAGGCTATCAATACCCGTTTCAGACATATTTGAGTTGTTAAAAAAATTGAAACCGTCTCTTTTCACGCAGGAATTAAAGGTCCCTAATCGTGTCTTTATTATCGATGAAATTAACCGGGGCAATATCTCAAAAATATTTGGTGAGCTGATAACACTTATTGAGCCGTCGAAACGAATCGGGGCAAGGGAACAATTGAGAGCATCCTTACCCTACTCCAGGCAAAACTTTGGCGTGCCCAGTAATGTTTATATTATAGGCACCATGAATACTGCAGATCGTTCCATTGCCAAAATCGACGTCGCTTTGCGCCGCAGGTTCAATTTTATTGAAATGTTGCCGGAATCGGCGACACTTAAGGATATTCTTGTTGATGGTATTGATATATCCGAAATGCTTGATACTCTGAATAGGAGAATAACTGTCTTGCTTGATCGTGAACATGTTATCGGCCATTCATATTTTCTGCAGCCATTAAAGGCAGACCCCAGTATTGAGCGCCTTGCCTCAATTTTCGAAAACGAGATCATCCCCCTCTTGCAAGAATACTTCTATGATGATTACGAGAAGATTCAGCTTGTGTTGGGCGATAACCAAAAGCCGGATGACAGTACCCGCTTTATCGTGAAAAAGACCGATGTTGTTAAGTTGTTCAGAGATGCTGATGTAGATTTTCCTGAATATTATGAGATAAATAAAGATGCATTCAGGGAGATAGATGCTTATGCGTTCCTCTGATAAGGTTTATACCATAACTGAATACGGCGGTTTTACCCGGGGGGTATCTTTTGGTAGGTATCGGAGTTTACCTGATAGAACCTTTGATAGGCTTGAGGATTTTATACTCTCCAATATCACTGGTACGGGAACTGAAGCGGTAGAACTGCTTTCTCTTTCCGCCCGCCGTGGCATCGGTAAAATTATTACCGCCCGCAACTATGTAGGGCTAATAACGATGGCAGATGGGACGGTTATAGAAATTTTACCAAAAATAGCGGGCGCTGATATTTCCGTGGGCGATTCAAAACAAATATTTTTAAAGATGTTGCAAACCTTGAAGGATGTGACCTTTAAGGATTTTAATGTTTCCCATCTGCACACAGATCGGCTCAGCCTTTTTGAAATTTTTATCAAGATGTTTCTGGATGAGGTACTCCTCCTGACAAAACAGGGTTTTAAGGCCTCATATGAACCTATCGAAAGTAACGAGCGGTTTTATAAAGGAAAGCTCCTGCCTTCACAAAACATAAAATATAATTTGTTTAATAAGGAACGTTTTTTTGTTCGTTATGATGATTTCAACATAAATAGACCTGAAAACAAGTTGATAAAGTCAACACTTCGCTTTTTGCAGAAACTAACTACGGACAGCAGCAACCGCAAGAATGCCATCAGATTGCTCACTTTTTTTGAAAGTGTTGATTACTCCATAAACTACAAGGCTGATTTTTCGAAATGTATTACTGATCGCAATATGAGTCACTATGACAAGGCGCTATCCTGGTGCCGGGTTTTTTTGTGTGGAAGCAGCTTTACCGCCTTTTCGGGAAGTGAGGTCGCCTTAGCACTTCTATTCCCCATGGAAAAGGTGTTCGAGAGTTTCATAGCGGCAAAGTTTCGTAAATATCTCAGAGAGGGTATGAGCCTTAGGATACAAGATAATAAATATAGTCTTTTTAGCAGCCCAACCCGTGCTTTCGCCCTTAGACCGGATCTTGTTCTAGAATCCAATGGGCGTACATTAATTATCGACACGAAATGGAAGTTGCTCTCCGGCGATCTGAGAAACAGCGGGATTTCCCAATCTGATATGTACCAAATGTATGCCTATAGCAAGAAATACGATGCAGATGGTATTATTTTGCTTTATCCGTATTCTGATATTATTAACAGGGATGGAATCAGGTATATATCAGACGACAATGTTAAGGTCGATATTTCATTCATCGATCTTAAAAACGCAGATAAAGATATCGCTAATTTGATTGAGATGTGTTTGTAATCAGTATAAAAGCTGATTGCTTTGGGGCATTAGGGGGGTGGTGGCAGTTATTATATAATCACCCTTACATTGCCTGTTTCCCCAAATGCTGGGCCCTACCGGGATTTTGCTGTTGGTGGCCGGTTATGGTCCTTTGATCAAGAGGAGCCGGGTCAGGCTGTTGCAGGTTTATTATTGTAGTTGCCCGGAAAACCCCCTAAAAACGTGGCAAACAAAGCGCCCCCCCCGACTCACTATTTAATTGCTAGTAGATAATTCATGGAACCTTTTAGCAAAGTGGTTGGTCAAAGGGTTAAGCAAATTTTTAGTGAGGTGGGGGAATTAAAATGAGAAAGATAACTATGTATGTGCTGGTATTGTTGATGGCATTAATACTTGTTGCTTGCTCCCAATCGGAGGTCCCTCAAAAAGGTGCAAAGGGTCCCGAAATGGAAGGAGCAATCTTAACTGCTAAAATAATGGATATCGAAGACACATCGCTGTTACTTATCAAGGTGGGGGAAGATGCCAAATTCGGTGATATTTTTAGGATAGGCACGGGCAATGTGGATATTATTTCCGAAAGTGGTACTGGCGCGGATACTGCTGCACTTAAAAGTGGAATGTTAATAGAGGTTGCTTATAATGGCTTGATTCAAGAAAGCTCACCCATGGGGCTTGGGGGCGTAAAAGCGATCACAATTAAAGAACAGGCAGAGGATATCGTTGGGTTGTATAAAAAAGTAATAGATGATTTGTATAATACAGATCCCGGATTAAATAGCGAGATCAACATCTTGGCCTTTGACCTGACAAAGGTTTCAAATATAACTGAGGCTGAAAAGTCGGCATTGATTTACATGGTGGGCAACCAATCTGGCCTTGCGACCATTATGAGCACATTTGAAGAACTAACCGATCAGGGCTATATTGACAAGGAAAAATTATATTTTGAAGACGGCTTGCTATTTTCCATAGAAGACACCGCTATCGCCGGTAATAAATTTACCTTTAATGCACAGAAGTGGAGGAGTGGGCTGGGAGCATATTTTTTCCACGAATGTACTGCTAAGAAGTCAAAGACCAGCTGGGATTACACTGTTGGCGCCCACATGATCTCATAGGTCAAAGGCGATGAGATCCTTAGTTTTTATATTATTTCCCAGGTAAGATATTACGTATTAAAAAAGGTGATGGATGACTAGGGGATTGTCACGTAAGATAGTCAGAACGCGACCATTTCCGGTTGGCAAAATTGTATTTAGAAGAAGAACCTCTGGAAGGAGTTTATTATGAAAAGAAACGAATCGAGGAAAGAACTTTTAGCAAAATACAAGGAGAGGGAGGTTGTAGGAGGGGTATATGTTATAAAAAATACCATGCGGGACAAATCCCTTTTACAAGCTACTATAGACTTACAGGCTAGCAAAAATCGTTTCGAGTTTGCACAAAAAATGAACACCTGTATAGAAAAAGAGCTACAGAAGGACTGGAGCATTCAAAAGGGCGAGCATTTTATTTTTGAGGCTCTAGAAACCTTAAAAAAGAAGGAAGAACAGACCCTTGAGGAGTTTAAAGAGGATGTCAACATACTACGAGAAATGTGGCTCGAAAAATATGGGGAAGATGAGCTGTATTAACGACAACCGATCAAGCTCATAAATAAAGCGGAGGTTAAAGATGAGCAGGGGAACAGCAGGATTTTTGATCCCGATGACATTCTAGTTGATTGGTCATCAGTGGAATATAAATAAAAAACGGAAATTTCATTGTATATTTTTTATGCGGCAAAACCTTTATTTTATAATTAATAACAATTATTGAGGAGGTATTACAATGAAATTGCAAAGGCAAAACGTTACAGATCCGAACTTCAGGAAGTTAAAAGAGATGGTCGCTTTAATGGAGGAACTGCTGGATAATGGGAAAAACGCATCCCTGATTCATAACATTTTGCACGAATTCAACCATAGATTTTTAGCAGGAAATACAATTGGTGATTGGGATGAAGATTTTAGCAGTGAATGGCGGGAGATATTGGGCCAACTGCCTATAAGAAAACGTTTATATGCCGCCTAGGGCAGCAACATGAACAGGGACCAAATGTTCTACCGCTGCCCGGGTGCTAAAGCTTTGGGTGGCACCTACCTGGAAGGCTGGCAACTGACTCTTCCCTTTTTTGCAAACATTGAAGCAGCGGAAGGCGAGAAAACCCCCGCAGCTATTTGGGAGATAACGGATAAAGATGAAAAAGAGTTGGATAAGTATGAGGGCTATAAAAATAATTGTTATTATAAAACCAACATCGAAACAATTGTTAATGGCAAGCACTTGTCAGTGATGTTATATGTAATGACGAAAGAATACAAAAACAGTGGAAAGGTTGGCCGAAGTGGATATGTTGAGGGGATTTTAAAAGGATATAGGGACTTCGGGTTTGATGGAGGGGAGTTTAGGCCAAAAAAATAGTTTGACTAAAAAACAAAAAACCCAATCGGTTGCTTGCAACTAAAGCTATGATTGGGAATAGTTACTTGGGGGTTCTATTCAGCTGCCCTGTATTTAGTGAAAGCTGCACATTAAAAAAAAATCAACATTGTTTAACCGGGGGCAGTTGTTTTTACATTTAAGGTATCTGGAGAAGGTGTTTAGAAGCAGGTCCATGTCATTTTGTAAGATTGTTCCGCGAGGTGAGGTTAATGCTAAAACCCGGCTTATACGAGAAGGTAATCAATAAGGAGCTAAACCGGCTTTTAAAAGAAGATGTATCCATGCGCAAAGAGACCACGCCAATTGACCGGGAGGAGGCCGCTAGGATTTTGGCTAAATATGTGGCGGAGGTTGTGGAAAAAGGATTGGTCAACTTAAGGGACAAGGGTGGTGATATGTCTAGTCAGGTAAAGCTGGCAAATAAAATTGTTGATACTGTAATTGGGGAAATTGGGGATGACAGTTTTGATGGATTGCAGGTGGATAAAGGTGCTAAACAACTGCTGGCTCTCTTGGAAAAGAAAAACACCATTTACACCTTAAATAGTAATAATAGAATCCCTCGCCCTGAAACATCTATCGCTCAAAGCTCTCTTTTTACCGGAGCAATCCATGAACCAAGTATGTATTCGGAATTAAAAAAAGAAATCTCATCCGCAGACAAAATTGATTTGTTGGTTTCCTTCATTAAGTGGAGCGGCCTGCGCCTCATAATGGATGAGTTAATTACTTTCACCCAAAATGGGGGTAACTTAAGGGTCATTACTACTTCCTATATGGGGGCAACGGACCTTAAAGCTGTTGAGGAATTAATGAAGCTACCTAATA
>JBBAFB010000028.1:0-18030 GCA_041655595.1 Bacillota bacterium | reverse complement strand
CCAAAAGACCACGCTGAATTAATTCCGTAAAGAATAACAACATCCGAATTGTATAAATCCATACGGTCATTCGCACTCTGATTTATGACAAGTCCAATGTTTTCCCATGGCATTTTATAAACGCCTAAGGATCTTGTGTCCCAAACGGTAGATGTTCCGCCATAAGCATTCAATACCTTGGGAACCGGGTGCACTGTAGAAGGCAAAACAGGCTTTGAAGGATCCTGGCTGCCTGAAACAGCACTACTTCCGCTGAACTCGGGCGGAATAGCCGTAAAAGATAAAATAGATTTTGATCCGTACTTCTCCTTAGCCCTCTTAATTTCAGAGGCAACAATATCCAAAGCCTCATCCCAAGAAATACGCTCCCATTCATCTCTTCCACGTAGAGACCTATCCCCTCCACCCGGCTCCCAGTGTTTTCTTTTCATTGGGTATTTAATACGATCGGCATTAAAAATTTGTTGTTGCTGTGATCTTCCCCTTACACAGGACCTTTGCTGAGGATATTCTTGGCTATCGGGGTGGGAATCATCGGTTTTTTGACGCAATACTACACCATCAAGGACTAATGCCTTATTAACACAACGGGCACCACAATTGTGCCAACATGCTGCAGAGACCCATTTGCCTTCACCGGAAACCGCAACATTATCAATATCAGAGCTTACCTTTGAAAGAGTGTTACTGCTACACCCTATTAAAGCCAGACCCGCCGTACTTGCTGCACTGGCCACCAAAAACTTTCTCCGACTGATTTTCTTTTTGCCAATACTTTCAATGAAAGAACTCATTGTGTTTTCATTCCTCCTTCTTAATTACTTTCACTACGACGCAAATCTTAAAAGCTAAACCCCCAACCTATTAAATCATAAAAAAATATTTTTACATTTGCACCCCCCTGTTAAAAGAGTCCCTATACATTTATTCCACAATATCTTGCTAGCGTAAATTGTAACAAAGGTCACATTGAAAAACTATTTAATCCTAATTAAGAATTTGTTAAGTTTTATTAATATTTGTGATGGTTTGCACAAGGAAATAGAAATAAAAGGAGCCGTCTTTTTTAAGGCAAAAACAGACGGCTCCCTTTGATATTTTTAATGGGAAATACCTAATTTTGTAACAATACTATTTTTTAGTATTTAAACTTAGCTATTAAATCACTCAGTTGTTTTGCCATTTCTGATTGGCCGAAGGCGGTTCTGGCTACCTCTTCAAGGGCTTTGCTGATATCTCCGGTGTTATTGCCGATCTCTTGGGAGGAAATTGTTGTTTCCTCTATGGCGGTGGAAATACCTTCAAAGGCAATGTTTATTTCATCCATAGATAAGGCCATTTTTGAAGCTGTTTCAGCAAAGTTGTCCGTTAGATTTTTCATAAATATGGCATCCGTGGCATATTGCTCTCCTGTTTTCTCTAGCATATCATAATCGCTCATTACTTTATCATCCATAAATTCTAGGATATCCCCGGTGTTGCTGATCAACTTATTAACAGCCAACCGTACCTTTTGGATCACCTGTTGGATTTCACCTGTAGTTTTTGCGGAGTGTTCAGCTAATTTACGTACCTCCTCCGCTACCACTGCAAAGCCCCTTCCCTGATCACCGGCCCTGGCCGCCTCAATGGCAGCGTTTAACGCCAGCAAGTTTGTTTGCTCCGCTATCTCTGAAATCACGTCTGTCATACGTGCGATATCATCTACCACTTTTGTTTCTTCAATAGCATCTTTTATTGCTAATTGCTCTTGCTGATAAATAGCTTGAGTTGCTTGCTTGGATGAGATAGCGGCCATTTTAAGCTGTTCCGCTCTTTGTTCAATTTCCCGGGTCTTATCTGCACCTTCTTCAGCTTCCAGCTTCAAATGATGGGCATCATTTTTTATCTCTATACTTGAGGCTGTAATTTCCTCCACGGAAGCACTGGTTTGCTCCATGCCGGCCGCAATTTGTTCTACGGCCGCATTAATATTTTGTCCCTGTGCCGTCATTTCTTCTGCCACTGCAGTTAATTCTTCACTGCCTGAACTGGATTTCTGAGCCTGCTTCCCTATTTGTTGAACTAGGGAAGTAATATTCATTTGCATAGTTGCCAAGGAGTTGCTAATTTGACCGATTTCGTCTTTTCTTTTTAGGTTTTTTGCAACCTTGTCATTTTTATCATAGGTAAAATCATATTTAGTCAGTCTTTGAATAACCTTGTTCAGCTCTTTGATAGGATTAACCACTAGACCGGAGAGAAAGAAAGCCAGCAATAAAGCAATGGCCATCACAGCCAAAGAAGCAATTAATATGGCACTTTTGGTGTCATTAACTTGCTCTAATACCTCCTCCTCGGGACAAGTTAAGGCTACCGTCCAACCGGAAATTTCAACCGGGGCATAAGCACTCAACCTCTTTTCACCATTATAGACATAACTCCCTGTCCCTTCTTCACCTGCTATCATTTTAGTATGCATTTTTGCTAAATCCCCTAATTCTGGGGTAGTTTTAGCCAGTTCAATAATACTTTCCCTATCCTGGACCTTTTGGATATCTTTGTGGGCAATATTAGTACCCTCGCCATCAAGAACAAAGGCATAACCAGTGCGTCCATATGTAATGGGGCTGATAAGATCGTTAAATTTACTACCTGCAACATTTCCTAAAACAACGCTGTCAACCTCGCCGGTTTCGTAATGATATACCGGTGTGGCATAGGCGAAAATAATTGAATCATCGAAACGGCTTTTTAGGGTACTGGAAACCGCCGTCTTACCTTTTAATGCTTCCTGAAAAAATTCCCTGTCATGTAAATCTACCGTGCTTCCATCGGGAAACATGGCCAAACCATTTTTATCTATAAGGGCCAGTTGTAAAAAACCCAAATCCGTTAGCCTTTTAAGCTCTCCATCCAAATTTTTTAGTTTTTCTTCTAAGGTGGATTCCCGATCCCCTAAAACTCCTTTGATTACACTGCGGGCCGCAATTGATTCTAAAGTCCACATGCGTGACTTTACTTGTAGTTCTACTGTCTGGGCAACTTGTTTTGTAACCTTCAACATGGATTCATTGGCTTCATCTATTAAAGCTTTGCTGACGTTATTAATACTGATAAAAGCCACTACACCGCAAGCCAGCAACACAATAATCCAACTGAATAAAACCACTTTTGTGCGGAGTCCCTGCAATTTAGTTAAAATTTTGCTCATAATTTACCTCCTTTAAAATTTTTATTTTAAAAACGCAGCATTACCGGGCCATAGAACACTGTTTCCGACAAATATCCGCGTTACTAAACCACCGATTCATACCTGTTTCTATGCTGCCGCTTTAATCGGTAGATAAGACGCTAACCCAAAAAATGCCCAAGTAAAAATTTACCACGTTCAAAGGCGAATTGCAAGTTCTGAAAGGTTAATAAAATATTATTTTATTAACCTTTGTAATATTTTTAACAGCCTTGTGATTTATTTTGCAAAAAATCAAAATAAAAAACCCAAGACTTGTTAGATCTTGGGTTTATCTACAGTCTTATTATAACCCTTGGGCTTTATAAACTGTTTCTGTATTGTAATCCACCATTACCTTTAGGTAATCATTGAACATGGAGTTGGTTTCCTGGTCACCGGTATCCACTAGTAAGGGCCGTCCTTCCAAAGAATTTAGCTTGCTTCTGGTAGCGACAATAATAATATTTTCCTTGCCTACTTTTTTTATCACTTCATGACTTAGCTGTTGATTACCCCTACCCAAGATATAGCCCTGACCGCCGATAACGGTTACAATCAGTTTTGCCGGATAATTCCCGATAATATCCAGCAGCTCTTTTTCGTTTACATCCTGTGCCACAAGCTTCTTATTTTTTATAATATCTATTCCCAAAAGTGTATTTGGCAGCTTTAACTCCTCCATGACGGGTCTGATAGATGTTCCGGAACCTAATATATAAAACACTTCCGGATTGGCTTCCATTTCTTCTACCAAGCGAAAAGCTATACCCTCTAAGGCGGCCCCGTCAGATTCTATGGTGCCGTCCTTCATCACCTGTAGCATCTCCTCATCGTGGGGCACCTTTAAGTAGCCAAATAATTTTGCTACCACTTGTCCCTCTCTGAAAGCCTCTTCATCTATATCCATTACTTCAACTTCTTTGATCTCCATTGTCTCACCCTGAAGGTATTTTAAAGCAATATTACCGGCATTTTTAGGATGAGTGGCATAGACTCCGGAATGTATTTTAACCCCGGCGGGGATACCGATTACGGGCGTTAAATCGCCGATGGCATTGTGAATGTTTCTGGCCGTTCCATCTCCCCCGGCAAACATAATCAGCTTTACCCCCAACTCCTGCATCTCTTTAGCTGCGGCTTCCGTATCTTGATCTTGGGTAATCTCTTTTTGCTCTCCCAGGACGATAGTTTTAAAGCCCAGAGTTTTGGCCTCCTGCTCACCCATCACCCCGGGATAGGTATAAATTTTTAATTGCTCCTTTAACGGCTCCAATATTTTTAATGCTTCCATCGTCTTTTTTGGAGCCTCAGGTTTAGCACCCAGCTCCCTTGCTTTAGCCAGCACCTCCGGCCCATCTGTTCCCTTCAGTCCAACTCTACCGCCCATCCCTGCAATGGGATTTACTATTAAACCCAGTTCCATTCCCTCACTCTTTTCTGCTTATATTCATCTCTAATTTATTTAACACTATTTTTTGAACAAATTCAAGGCTAATAACTTTATCTTGACTGGTTAAGTAAATGGGTTATTTCTTTTATAGAAATTGCCAAACCGAAGATTTCGGTTTGACCATTTACCTCTCGCTCCAAGTAGCCAAAAACTACACCCACCACTTCCCCCTTTTGATCAAAAACCGGGCTGCCGCTGTTACCCGGGTAAACCGGTAAATCCATACCCAAAACAGGAATCAGTTTCCCCTTTAAAAAGATATACTCTTTTAGTTCCCCTGCAACCGCCAAGTTATTAAACCCAAGGGGGTTGCCGATAACCAATAAACTGTCCCCCGGCTCAGGAAGCTCACCCAAGCTTAATGACAGGCTAGGCAGCCCTTTTTTATCTAACTGAATTATAGCCAAATCAAATTCTGGGCTACTGATCCAATTTTTTGCACCGTATCTTTGCCCATCAGGAAAAACTACCGATATTTTACCGGCATCCTCTATGACATGATGGTTGGTGATAATTATTCCCTCAGGGCCCACATTAAAGCCTGAGCCCGTTTTTCCTCCTCCTGCACTGACACCCGCTTTATCTGCAATAACCTGAATTTTAACAATGGCATTCAATATATCCGTCTCAAATTGCCGACTCAACTCACTTGATTCTCTAAATAATTCAGCCGGAGGGTGTTTCATTTTAGCCCCTTGATAAACAGGAAGTAGAACCATTAGCAAAAAAGCCAGGGCTGTAATAAAAGCCGCAAGCTTCCAGGTTAAGCTTGATTTGATCTGTGGCTCGTCATCAAAGTCTGCTTCGTCGGGGGCATCAGCTTGTAGATAATTCAGAGGCTTTGCCTCCGGTAAAAAAGGTTCCGCTTCGACTTGTTCCCAATCTTGTTCACTCATCATCAAACCGCCTTATTTGCGCTTTCTAAATTTAGTTTACTCCATATAAGGGGCCGAAAACAAGGATATCCAATATTAAGCAACAGGCATTTTAAATTTCTGGTATAATATAGTTAAATAAAAAAACCGGGGGGTTACGCACTTGAATTACCAAGGAATCATTATCGGTCTGTCCGCTTTTTTGATTATAGGTATTTTTCACCCTATTGTTATAAAAGCGGAATACTATCTTGGCAAAAAGGTTTGGCCTGTTTTTTTAGTTTCGGGCTTGATTTTTATTTTTTTATCCCTATTCATTAAGCATCTGACTTTTTCGGCTATCGTTGGGGTAGTAGGCTTCTCTTGCTTGTGGAGCATTCATGAGGTTATTGAACAGGAGGAACGAGTTAGGAAAGGTTGGTTCCCGGCCAACCCTAAAAAGCGGCACTGATCTTTTCCTTTATTGTTCTCTTTTGTCGTAGCCCAAGGAACGGAGTTCCGTTTCTTTTTGTCTCCAATTTGGTTTAACTTTAATATGTAGATCTAAAAAGATTTTACTACCCAATAGCTTCTCGATTTCTAAACGACTGAGGGTGCCTATTTCCTTCAGCATCCGTCCTTTTTTGCCTATTAGGATGCCCTTTTGGGAATCCCTTTCTAAATAAATAGTTGCTGCCAAGTAGATTGTATTTTCCGGGCGTTCAATTAAGTTGTCTATTTTTACTGCCACTGAATGAGGTATTTCCTCTTGGGTTAAATGCAACACCTTTTCTCTGATCATTTCCTCCATCAAAAAAATCTCCGGCTGGTCCGTGATCATTTCCTCCGGGTAGTACTTGGGCCCTGGAGGCAAATAGTTCTTTAAGATGTCCAATACATGGCTGAGGTTCTCCCCTGTTTTAGCGGAAAGGGGGATAATTTCCTCAAAAGAATACTGCTCACTCATAGCTTTAATAATGGGCAATAATTGCTCTTTTTGCAACAAATCAATTTTATTTAACAATAAAATCACGGGGGTATTTACTTTTTTTAAAAGCCCTAAAATAAATTGCTCCCCGCTACCGAATTTTTGGCCAACATCAAAGACATAGACAATACAATCCACTTCCCCTAAGGTATCATAAGTTATATCCAGCATATATTGTCCCAGTTTATGCTTTGGCTTATGAATACCTGGGGTGTCAATAAAAATTATTTGGGCCTCTTGGTCGGTGTAAACACCCTGAATTTTATTACGAGTGGTTTGGGCCTTATCTGACATGATGGCAATTTTTTCGCCTACAAACCGATTTAGCAAGGTAGATTTACCCACATTGGGCCTACCTACTAGGGCTATAAAGCCGGAGCGATATTTTTCCAAAAATTTCACCTCAAATTAATCGCTGCCTAGCGCAAATGCTTCCGGCAACAATTCTTTCACCTTCATTATTAATTGAACGCCTTGGGCATTCCCCATAACAACATCTGTTTCACCGCCAAACTCCAAAAGAACTTGACGGCAGGCACCGCAAGGAGTAACCGGGTCTTCACCCCCGGCATAAATAGCAATCCCTTGAAACTCATTAAAACCGGTGGACACCGCTTTAGCTACCGCCACCCTTTCCGCACAAATGGTTAAGCCATAGGAAGCATTCTCTATGTTACAGCCGGTAAAAACTTCACCGGTGCTAGTTAAAAGAGCTGCTCCGACAGCAAAATTTGAATAGGGGGCATAGGCTAATAAACGGGCCTCTTTAGCTCTTAAAAGCAGTTCCTGATAATCCATTACTTTGCCTCCCTTACTTTGATTATCTGTTAATGTAATATAAGCCTATTGAATATCATCAACTATTTTTTAACTTCTTTTAACTTAGCTGCTAACTTCTTTCTGCCCCTGGCAACCTTTAGCTCGGTCTTTTTCTCCCCCGGCATGGGAGGTACCAGCACTCCCCCTGAAATAATCATTTTAATGCCATCTTCTACAGGCATTTCCAGGTAAATAAGATCCTCTTCCGGTAGCAGCAACAAAAAGCCGGAGGTTGGGTTGGGTGTTGTTGGCACAAATAAATTAACTAGCCTTTGATCGGTTTTTGTCTCTATCTCCCCTTTGCTGACGCCCGTCACAAAGGCAAGGGCATAAATACCCTTGCGTGGGTATTCGATTAAAACCACCTTTTGAAAGGAGCTTTTATTCTCCCCACCAAAGGCTTCTAAAATTTGTTTAATAGTACGGTAAATAACCCCTGCCACAGGCATCCTGTTAATCATCTTATCTGCCCAGCTTATTAGGGTTCTCCCCAACACATTGGTAGTGAAAAAGCCAATAATCAAAACCACCAGTAAGGTAACTACCAAACCAAGGCCCCTAATACGGTTGCCGGTAATTAGTGCCACTAAGTCCCCGGAAAAACCGTCTGCAATATGGAACAGCCAGTTTAAAACATAAATAGTGGCTGCTACCGGCAGAATAGTTAAAATTCCTGCTAAAAAATATTTTTTTAAATTACCCATCTGCCATCTCCTCTGTTTACTATCATTAAAATTAATTCTCAAATTAATGCTGCTATTTTTTTGGCAAAAATAATGATACCGACGATAACCGCGTTAATGGCGGCTAATAATACTGCTCCTGCCGCAATGTCCTTTGCACTTTTAGCCAGAGGGTGTTGTTCGTCAGTCACCAAGTCAACAACTTTTTCTAAGGAAGTATTGATCATTTCCAGTGTTAAGACCAAAAAAATCGCGAGGCTTAATAAACACCATTCTATAACCGATATTTTTAAAACAAAACCCACAACAACTGCTAGAAAAGCCGCCAAAAGGTGGACTTTAAAGTTCCTTTCATGCAAGAAAGCCCATTTAATGCCTACTAGTGCATATTGAAAGGTTTTTGCCCAGCCGTTTTTCTTTGCCCCGGACATCTTTTACCTACCTAATCCTACTAAAGACAGGATTTCCTCTTCTTTGGCCCTCATTAGCTTTTCCCCCTCCGGATCTTGATGTTCGTAACCTAAAAGATGGTACAGGCCATGAACCACTAAAAAACCTAACTCTCTGGCTAAAGAATGACCGAATTCTTCCCCTTGGACTTTTGCCCTTTCCAAGGAAATAACAATATCCCCTAATGCTTCTTCCTCAGGAAAAAGATCATCATAACCCGGCTCCCAGGGGCTGTCCAACCGGTAGGCAAAGGAAAGCACATCCGTCGGGCTATCTATATCCCTGTACTCTCTGTTTAATTTCCGAATTTCCCGGTCATCACTCAACACAATTGCTAACTCCAAATTAGGGGGAATAGCCTCCCTAGCAAAAACAATTTCCGTAACCTTTAAAATAGTTTCCTCCAACTCTCTGGTAAAAGGGATCTTATCCTGCTGGTTGCTTATGCTGATTGACATCCTTATGTCTCCTTTCAGCCTCTTTTAACATTTGTTCCGGATACTCAATACGGGCATGGAAAAAACCGCTTAACACTTTGATAAAGGATTGGGCTATAGTGTCCAGCTCTTTAAAAGTTAAATCGCATTCATCTAGTTGTCCATCATTTAATTTATCTTTGATCACCTTTTTTACCATCATTTCTATTTTGCTGGGATTCGATTTAGACAAGGAGCGAACAGCAGCTTCAACCGAATCTGCCAGCATTAAAATAGCTGTTTCCTTTGTTTGAGGCTTTGGACCCTCATATCTAAAATCTGCCTCCCGCACCGCATCCCGATCATTATTGGCTTGGTTTAAGGCCTTGGTATGAAAAAAGGATACCAGGCTTGTGCCATGGTGTTGACCGATAAAATCTTTTACCACCTGGGGCAGACGTTGTTCTTTGGCCAACTCCAAGCCATCCTTGATATGAGCCAGAATAATTAAAGTACTTAAGGTGGGTGTTAATTTATCATGGGGGTTTTCAGCAGAAAGCTGATTTTCCACAAAAAAGTAAGGTCTTTTTAACTTTCCAATATCATGATAATAGGCTCCTACTCTGGCTAACAGCGAATCCGCCTTGACAGCGTCAGCGGCAGCTTCAGCCAAATTACCCACTAAAATGCTATGGTGATAAGTTCCCGGCGCCTCCATTAAGAGCTTTTTCAAAATGGGTTGGTTTGGATTAGACAGTTCCAACAGGCTAATGGTGGTTGTTATACTAAAGGCTGTTTCAAAAAAAGGCAAAGAGCCGATAGTTAAAACCGAGGATAAAACACCGTTAAAAATCCCCATGGGCAAGGCAACCGAAAACATGGTAAAGCTATAGTCTAGTACCAAGCCCAAGGCTAAAACAGTCATGATATTAGCCAACATAATATAAAGGCTGGCCTTAGCCAGGTCCGAACGCTGGCTTAAGCGGGAAACACTATAAATCCCTATAATGGAACTAACAAAGGCCACCACCGCAAACTGAAGTTGATTAGAGGAGGCAAAGCCGGTAAATACGGCCAGAATCATACCTACGAAAAAGGCCAGTCTGGCCCCAAACAAAATTGTGATTAGCATGGTAATTGCCGCTAAAGGTGTCAAGTAACCCACTAATTGGGCTACTTCCGAGGTACCCCCAATGTTAATTGCATTGACTCCGCGAATCAAGGCAAAACCTAAAATCAACAGCAAACCCAATAAAATAAAATGGGATTCCCTTGCCAGGAGCTGTTTGTTATATTGATTCAAAAAGAATAAAAGCAAAACAAAGGAGATAGCCACTAAAAGAGATAACCCTACTACATTATTGTAGGACGAGGTAGATCGTAGCAGACCCAATTTTTGCATGGCTTCAATATCGGCTGCCGTGACAACATCACCGATACCCACAATCTTTTCATCCTGCCGTACTCGCACCTGAATTGGCGCCACCGCATCCCTGGCTGCCTGACGCTCCTGGGCTGTTAGAGCAGGATCTAAAAAGAAGTTAGGCTTATACTCCAGTTCATCCAAAACAAGACCTACTACCGGAATCAACTTAGCCGGAACATCTTCAATACCATTAACTTCATCCAGCAACTTGGCCTTAATTTCCTCTAAATCCCTCTCCTGAACTCCTTTACTGTATACTCCCCTTAACAATTCTAGGGTTCTCTTTTCTAAAAGATCAATGGTCTCCGGCTCCGCTTCCGCCAATGCCGCCAAATTACCTTCCGGCAGATCCACCTTCAGTTCGCTGAACAAAAGTAACCTAGTCTCCCTGTCTAAATCCTCTTCCCCCTGGATAATCCTAAGCTGACCAAAGAAGTCCTTCACGTTTAATTCCAAATTAGCCAGTATGGCCGAATCCATTCGATAGGTAGGATTTACATTTTGAGCGGCCTCTTCCCTAGCGGCTTCGGTCAAAACTTCACTTTCATAAACCATACCCTGCCTTGCAAAAACATCCCTAGGGCTAACTTGATCCTCCTTGAGATCCAGTTCCTGTGGCAGAAAGTTAACTCCCAGAATCAGAACTGCTAACACATAAAACAACAATGCGTACAGCACCAAACGCACATTTAGATTACCAAAAACCTTTTTAAAGTTAAAATTGATTTGCTCCTTGAACCATATTTTCAAGGGGCTCCCCCCCATCCCGCCAAATCAAAGGGTAATAAAACCCAAGCTACTCCCTATATACTTGGCCTTCCTTGTTGTAAATTTCGTATGCCCTGATTATTTTTTGAACCAGGGGATGCCTGACCACATCCGCGTCGGTTAAATATTGAAAATCAAGGCCTGCTATCTTGGCCAGGACCTTCTCAGCCTCGATTAAACCTGAATGTTGCCCCTTAGGTAGGTCAACCTGAGTCACATCTCCTGTTACCACAGCCTTAGAGCCCACACCAATTCTCGTCAAAAACATTTTCATTTGTTCCGGAGTGGTATTTTGTGCTTCATCCAAAATAATAAAAGCATCGTCCAGGGTTCTACCCCGCATATAGGCCAAGGGCGCTATCTCAATAATAGTTCTTTCCATATATTTTTCAGCTGTATCCATTCCTAAGGTATCATAAAGGCTGTCATATAAGGGTCGTAAATAAGGGTTGACCTTTTCTTGCAAATCACCGGGCAAAAAACCTAACTTCTCCCCTGCTTCAACTGCCGGCCTAGCAAGTATTATCCGGCTGACCTCCTTTTTCTTTAAGGCCACAACCGCCATTACTACCGCCAAATAAGTCTTTCCGGTTCCCGCCGGACCAATGCCGAAGACAATATCAAACTTTTTAATGGAGTCGACATAAGCCCTTTGTCCCAAGGTCTTGGCGCGTATTTTTTTCCCCTTTGGAGTAGTATAAATCACATCGGATAACGCTTCTGTTAAACTATCAATTTCCCACTGCCCCGATTGCCCTACCAGTACACCATAGGTGTAATTGATCATAGCAGTATCAACCGGATTACCTTCCTTGGCTAAATCCACTAGTTGTTCAAAAAGGACCTTCGTTTCTTCCACAGCTTTTTTTGTGCCGGTAATCAAAATTTCATTGCCCCTGGCTACAACCTGAGTAGCAGTTAGGCTTTCAATATAGCGCAAATTTTCGTCCCCAACACCAAAAACATTAACCGCATCACCGTTATTCCCTACCTTAAATTGTACCTCCCGGTACTCTGACAAGTAAATTCCTCCCCAATTAGCTTATTTTGCCATCACTCTATTCCTAGTTTATCCAGACAAACCCATGACCTAAACACTTATTCGGCAATCAGCCGCCCGAACCGAGTTTCGGAAGTAGTGCCAAAGTTTCAATTCCTCATGGGGTCAATTAATCAGCTACCGTGGACTGAAACCCAGCAATATTTTCAATAGCCTCCACTATTACCTTCACTTTAACCGTGCCGGGAGGTGATTCTTCCACAGTCTCCCAACTGGCAACAATCTTAGAACTAGGATCAATTTGATTAATCAAAGACTCCCGCGCCTGCTTTAGCCCCAGGGCCTGCGCTCGGGAGGGCTCTATTTCCGTTGTATAGGGTTTAACTTGCAAGTAGCTAATTTTTATTATTTCGACAGGCAATTCCCAATTCCTCCATTTGGGCGGTTTATAACTGGTTATCTTCTCTTTATAGTAACTAAAGGGGGGATCTGCGGAGCCTTTGATGTTCATTTCCCGATCTTTGACAACCAATCGGATTGACCAAGCCTTCTTACCGGTTTCTTTTTCTCCTGCTTCGATTAAGGGTATTTCTCCGACTCCCTCATACCAGACCCTCGCCTTAACAATACCCTGGGATTTTACAAGCCTTATTTTTGCTTCTCCAAGCTGTTCCCCTTCCGTTTCGGCCTCAATACTCATTAACCCCGAAATCAAAATTTGGCCCTTTTTAACAGTATCACCGGGCTTCACCAAACCTTCACCTTCAATAACTAATATCTCATCAATTACCCCGTCTTTGATAGCAATGAGATTACCCGGTCCGGTGGGGGATTGTTCCTTATCGGGAATCTTTTTCTCCACTAAACGAATATTTGCTCTGGTACCCTCGATTTCTATTCCCACCCAGGCCAACTGAGGCATTTTTATCTCCATTAACCTCTCTACCTCTTTAATGTCCAGGCCATATTTTAATACACCGGGCTTCAAGCCTAAATCGGCGGCTAGTTTCAAAACAGCTTGGGTTTCTATTGCCGTTGTTTTTTCTATACTAGTACAATCCACAAACCAAATAAAGGCTGAAAAGAAATACAAAATTATAACAAAGAATGCCAGCCCTAGAAAAAACCCTTTTCGCTTGCCCATGCGCCTCAAGGCAAAGGGCAGTCCCTTCTTTTTAAGAATCTTAAATTTATTGCCGCTCAGACGAGCCACTCCCCGTAACCGCTTAAATTGATCAATCGCCACCTTGGCTTGGAGGGTTTCTTGATCAATAGTTGATATGTCCCATAAAAAAATGCCGTTCACCATGGCCAAATTTATAAATCTTTCCGGCGCTTTACCTGTGATCGTAATAATTACATACCCCTGCCACAAGGCTTGCCAATCTTTGATTTGCATGGTTTCACCTCATTCTTCAAGGGTTAATCCAAAAATTTTACCCCGGATTAAAATTTCATCTTGTTTTAAGTTTTTTAACAGCAGCATTTCCCCTTTGATGGTTATCTGCCCAAGACTCACGCTGACACGAATCTGATAATTGTTATATTCAATAATTCCACGGTGGTTTTGCAGCAATAGTTCCTGATTGCCAATCAAAACTAATTTAGGTAGGTCCAGTACTATTTCCGGGGGCATTTCCAATATTTCTGTTACTCCTGCTTGAATTTCTTTAGCCCTTCTTGCTAAACCGGCCCTCTTTTTTTTCATCAAACAGCCTCCCTTCCTCTACATTTTTATGCAAGGGAAGGGCTTGGCAGACCCATTACGTAGGAACCAGAATCACTTCTTGGGATAAATTATATTAAGGGTTTAAGTAAAAATATTTTACGGAGTTGAATTTAAAATGAGGTCATGGAAGGAAAGGCTTTTGTCACGGAAGTTTATTACGTCCATTGTGGCTGCCTTAATTGCGGGGCTAAAGGTTTACTACCCCGATTTGCCCGATAAAGCAATTTGGACAGTTGTTGGAAGTCTGATGGGTTGGGTTTTTATTGAGGGGATAGTTGATGCGGTTTCACAATATGCCAAGTGGTCCGTTGAGAAGGTGGCTATATTGAGAGAAAAACCACCAGTTTAAAGAACTAAAAAAGGGGCGGTCATAGACCGTCCCCGTTTATTTGTTGAATTATTAATAGTAATCCTTTGCTAAACTCGATGGTTGCCTCATGCCCTAGCATTACATTGCTAATGCCTCTTGGAGAACCAAGGGGCAAAACGGCTTTTTCCAGCGGATAGTAAAAATCTTTCAAGGTCAAGTCGGTAATTTCGCTGCCAATTGCCAGCAAAGATACTAGTTGACCTGGAAAACCTTTTATAGTGACCGACATATTTGTCATGGCAAGTGTTTGGGTAGGTGTCCTAAAAGTAATGGGGATGCCCCAATCTAAATACCTTACCAACAGAAAAATATTAGCCAATAAATGATCCAGCCTACCTCCAGTGGCAGCATACAAGATTATTTCCTTAGGTTTTAGATTTAGCCCCAGACGTAGGGCCAACTCTGTGTCGGTTTCATCCTTTTCCCCGGGCGAAACTTTAAACTCCACGCCCTGTTCAATTAAATATTCCCTAGTTGAAGCACTGATGGAATCCAAATCGCCCACTACAACATGGGGCAGGTATCCCAAAGCTAATAGATGCTCTGCCCCTTTATCTGCTGCTATTAAATAATCAGCTGCCTGAATTTGGTTTTTATGCCATCTTTCATCAAGCAAGATACCACCCGTAAAAATCAGACAACGCATATCCTTAACTCCGATAACTGCGAGTTCTGTATGGCCTTAAAGCTCTGGGAGGGCTTAAAATCTCTGAATAAATAATGCCTAATTGGGCTTGCTCCAGGCTAAAACCCTCCGGACCCCTTTGACCAAACTCCTCCACAGGTTGACTTGGTGGTCTTTGGGCCCTTGGGGTGGCGACTGAAGGTTGAGGCGGCGAAGCCGATTTATCGGCCACTGCCTTTTTAACCTGCTCTGCTACCTTCTTAGGTTTTACCGGTTTAACAACTTCCTCCTCCTCAAAGAAAGGAAACATGGAAGGAAAACCCCAATCCGGCATTGTCACCGGGGGGGGACTTTTTTGAACCGGTTTTGGAATCGTCCTCCCCGGCAGAGGTGCTCCTTGTTGCTGCCGTGCCTCTTTTTGCCTTTTTTGTTTGTTACTTTCACCCATAGCTTTAAACACTATGAAGATAATAAAGATAACTATACCTATCCAATCCAAGTTACCACCCCTTTCTAAAGGATGTGTGCAAAACTACCTACCCTTAGCACCGGGATCCTTATCAATGGGTTCACCTTTTTCTACCCCGGATTTACTGATGGAATCCCTCATTTGAGTATCCGCCAAGATATTTTGCAAATTATAATAATCCATTACACCTAAATTACCCTCTCTTAAAGCTTCCGCCATTGCCAAAGGAACGGCCGCTTCAGCCTCTACCACCTTAGCCCTCATTTCTTGTACGGTGGCTTTCATTTCTTGCTCTACGGCTACAGCCATGGCCCTTCTTTCTTCCGCCTTGGCTTGTGCAATTCTTTTATCTGCTTCTGCCTGATCAGTTTGAAGCTGAGCACCAATGTTTCTGCCCACATCTACATCGGCAATATCAATGGACAGGATTTCAAAAGCTGTGCCGGCATCCAAACCTTTATTTAAAACAGTTTTAGAGATAGAGTCCGGATTTTCCAAAACATGCTTGTGGGTTTCCGACGAGCCCACAGTGGTAACAATCCCTTCGCCTACCCGAGCAATAATGGTTTCCTCACCGGCTCCACCTACTAGGCGGTCAATATTAGCCCTTACAGTAACCCTGGCTTTAGCTTTTACCTCAATACCATCTTTAGCAACAGCCGCCACCACGGGGGTTTCAATCACTTTAGGGTTAACGCTCATCTGCACCGCTTCCAAAACATTCCGGCCGGCCAAGTCAATAGCGGCCCCTCTTTCGAAAGCCAGGGGGATGTCAGCCCTAGCCGCAGCAATTAAAGCGTTGATCACCCGATCAACATTACCTCCGGCCAAGTAATGGGCCTCAAGCTTATCAGAACTCACGGGAAGCCCCGTTTTATCTGCCTTGATTAAGGGACCTACTATTCTGCCGGGGGGTACCCTTCTTAAACGCATACCTACCAAGTTAAAAATACCAACTTTCACTCCGGCGGCCAAAGCGGAAATCCAAAGCCCTACCGGGATAAAACTGAATAATAAGAGCACACCGAGAAAAATAATTACAAGTAACACTAAACTGGGCAAATACAAACCTGGCATCAATTTTTCCTCCTTTTTATCAAGCTTATTTTATAACTCCCTAACAATTACCCTTGTTCCCTCTACCTTTACTATTTTAACAGGGGTATTTGCAGGAATATAACTACCTTCTGCCACTACGTCAATTTTGTTTCCATCTATTTCAATAGTGCCCGCAGGTCTTAGAATGGTTTTGGTGATTCCTTGGGCATTTAGTAGCTTTGCCAAATTCAGTTCCGGTGCAACATAGCCGGTTTCCTTTTCTTGCTTTGCGCCTAGGACCAATTTTCGCCAAACCTTGCGGGAGGGCATTAACCTAATACTGAGTATCAAGAGCAGAATAGTGCCCCCCATAGCCAGAACAAGAGACATAACTGCTTGCTCTTTACTAGGTGCGGCCATTACAATGCTGATCACTAAAGCCGCAATGCCGGCAATACCGGCAATACCAAAGCCGGGTAGTACTAAAACCTCAACCGCCAATAAAACTAACCCGATGAAAAAGATTAAGACTGTTTCCCAACCGGATAAGCCGGTCAGAATACTGCCGCCAAAATACAATAGCAAGGCAATTACCCCGAAGGTGCCCGGAATACCAAAGCCAACCGTGAAAACTTCAATTACCAAACCTGCTATTCCAATAGTCAGCAAAATGGGCATAATAGTGGGGCTAGTCACCCAACGAGCCACTTGCTCTGCCAAACTAATTTGGTATTTCAGCACTTGGGCCCCTTCCAAGCCTTTTGCTTTTAACAATTCTTCCAAGGAAGATGCACTGCCATCACTAAGGCCCAATTCTTCAGCTTCCCTGTCTGTTAGGGTTAACAATTTGCCCGCTTCAACCACTCCCGGAATGACCAGATCTGAATCTACCATCCCTTTAGCCAATTCGGCAGCCTTATCCGGATCTCGCCCATTTTTTTCAGCCAAGATGGAGGCCCTAGCTGCCATGCGGCCGGACCAAGCAGAAACGGTTTTTTCATCAGCCTTTTCAGTGCCAATTCTGGGCTCCGCCGCACCGATTGTAGTACCGGGAGCCATAATTAACTCATCTGCACTAAATGCTATCAAAGCCCCGGCCGATAGGGCTCCTCCCGTCACATAAGCAACAACCGGCATTTTTTGCTGCTGTAGCAACTTTTCAATTTCTTCTGCCGCCGCCACAAATCCTCCGGGGGAATCTATTTCTAATACCACTAGGGCCGCTCCCTCTCGTTCTGCTTCGGCAAAGGCTTTTTTCAACATTTCGCTTAAACCTTTTTCAATAGTACCTTCTATGGGCAAAATATAAACTAACTCATTATCCGCTTTTGTTGGTGCCATCAGAAAAAAGGAAAAACAAAAAGCTACTAACAATACTATTGCCAACTTTTGCTTCATATCAACCCTCCCCTTGCTATTTCCTCTTTATTTTATTATAACTGAAAAATTGAAAGTCTGGTATTAATATACCAGACTTTCAAAAGAAAATAAACTTCCGTATTATTACCATAAATAACCAGTCAAAAGTACAATTACTTATAGCGACGCTTGCGAGCGGCTTCAGACTTCTTTTTCTTTTTAACACTAGGTTTCTCGTAGTGTTCACGCCTTCTCGCCTCAGACAAAACGCCCGCCCTCTGACAAGAGCGCTTAAAACGGCGTAGAGCGGCGTCTAGGGTTTCATTTTTGCCGATCCGTACTTCACTCACAGCTCTATTTTCCCTCCCCTCC
>JBBAFB010000027.1:0-18161 GCA_041655595.1 Bacillota bacterium | reverse complement strand
CCTGTTCATTCTCATATCCAACTGCGCGTCTTGCTGAAAACTAAAGCCTCTATCCTTGGTATCCAATTGAAAAGAGGATACACCTAAGTCCAATAAAAATCCGTCTACCTTTTCGATACCTAAAGCTTTTAAACAACGGTCAAATTCCTGGTAATTGCTTTGAAAAACTTGGTAGTTAGTGCCGACGGAGGAAAGGTGTTTTGTAGCCACCCCAACAGCAGCTTCATCCTGATCAATACCTATCAGCAACCCCTTCTCCCCTAAACGAGGTAATATTGCTTTACTATGGCCTGCTGCCCCAAGGGTACCATCAATGATAATTTTCCCTTCGGCTGGTTTTAAATAGCATAAAACCTCCTCAAGCATCACAGGGATATGTAAAAATTCCATAAGGCCCTCCTAGTTATAACTCCAGATCAACCAATTTCTCCGCAATTGTCTCGTAATCAGCAGCGGCTTTCAGATTATATTCTTCCCAAACTTCTTTGGCCCAAATCTCTACCCTGGCAGATACCCCGATAATTGTGGCATCTTTTATAATTTTGGCATGTTCCCTTAAAACCTGAGGCAAAAGAATACGTCCCTGCTTATCCAACTCACATTCAACCGCACCTGCAAAGAAAAAACGGGAAAAAGCGCGAGCATCAGCTTTAGCAAAAGACAAGTTTTTCAGTTTTTGCTCGAGCAGCATCCACTCCTCCATGGGGTACACAAATAGGGAGTTATCCAAGCCTTTAGTAGCAATAAATTTCTCACCCAGGCCATCGCGAAAACGAACAGGTATGCTAACCCTGCCCTTTTCATCAACACTATGTTGGTACTCACCCATAAACATGCAAACTCACCGCCTCAATGGCACTTCCCCACTAATCCCCACTTTACTCCACTTTAACCTACTTTCGTGACAAAAACAAAAAATCCTGCAAGGTTTTTGCAGGATTTAAAAATTATTTTATTTGTTTTTATTTTTTCGAAAAATAATGATTGAGCTAAATAGTAAAAGTACCACTATGGTCCAGAGTAAACCCTGACCGGTTATGAGCTGAACAACACCTAAGCTCAATGCCATCATAATAAAACCGGCAACAACCACACCAAGGGTCATGGCCAGAAAAGAAGGTATGGCGCTAAGCCCCAATAAAAATGCGATCACACTACCAACCCAAACCCCTGTCCCCGGAATTGGAATAGCCACAAACAACGCCAACCCCCAATAACCATACCTTTCTATTTTACCTTTATGCCTTCTTCCTCTTGCGAAGACCCATTCAAAAAAGTTTTTAAAAAAATTAAATTGCCTTCCCAGCCAGAGTGAAACCGGCTCTAAAAAATAAAGTAAGGGGAAAATAGGAATTATGTTTCCTAACGCGGCAACCCAAAAAGAACTGAGAGGAGGTAAATTCCAGGCAATTGCCAAAGGAATAGCACCCCTCAATTCAATTATCGGAAACATTGCCAAAAGAAAAATTGCCCAAAGCCTGGGCAAGCCGGATACCAAATCAACCATTGTGGTTATAAGATCCCCCATAAATACCTTCCTATTCTAAATCTAAATCTAAAACTTAATTCTTTTATTAATCTTCTCCTGAAACCCGAGTTATCATTTCCTCAATGCTTGAGGCTATTAGTGGATCGGGATCCAGCTTTAAGGCCGCTTCCCATTGTTCCAGGGCAGCATTTTTATCTTCCCTAACACTATAAAGAAAAACACCATAATTAACCAGGCCATTGATAAAGGTGGGATCATGGGCTACTGCTTGCTTAAACTGCTCCTCAGCCAAATCGTTTTCCCCCGCGTAAAAGAAGGCCGTGGCCAAATCTACCCGTACATCCACTAGATTATCATTTATTTCCAGGGCCTGCGAATAAGGCTTTGTTGATTCCTCAATATATCTTGTTGCCTTTTCCAAATCACCGTAAGCAGCATAAAACATGCTGAGGTCATAAAAATGATTCCCCAAGCTGATTAACAGATTAACATTTCCCGGATCAGCCTTGACACCTTGTTCTAACCGATTAATTTGTTCTATCATTCTTTGAGCCTCGGTCACATAGCTAGGATTTTGCGGGCTATCAATTTGCAAAGGGCTGTATGCAAAAAAACCAACCAAACTAATAGACAAAAGCACTGTAAAAATAATCATAGGTATTTTAAACGCTTGTTTTTTATTTCTAATAGTTCGTGTAATCACCGGCGATCCCCTCTCTTTACTCCTTTTCATAATTGATGATATTACACCCACACTAACTTGTCAATAAAACAAAAGGGTTAAACATAAAATGGGTGACGGCAAGAAAAAAAGCCCCTGTGGGCTTTTTAAAGATGCTACCAAAAGCCCCACATTGAGCGTTGGTGTTTTTGATAACATTCCTTACAAAAATAACTGGTGCTCCATAATTCATCAACCTGCAATAATTTTTGCTTGCTAAAAGTTTTTCCGCATTGATTACAATTGGCAATTTCACCTATCTTAGCCATAGATAACCACCTTCGAGGGTTCTTATCTATAGTCTGTCCCGTAAAACAAATATTTCGGCTCCAATTTTACCCAAATCATCAATAAACCCGCTCGAACATAACCGGGCTTAACTCATCGTTTTGTTTTTGCAAACGGTACACACGCCGGAGAATTCCAGCCGATGCTGCTCTACTATCCAGCCGGTGGCATCTTCTACTTCTTCATTTAGGCTTTCCCATATTTCTATCGGCACGTCCAAGACTCTGCCACAGACCTTGCAAATAAAGTGATAATGGGGATCCGGGTTGCCATCATAACGGCTATAGGTGCTGCCGTAATTTAACTCCTGAATAATACCTGTTTCAGTTAAAACCCGAAGGTTACGATAAACGGTACCTAAACTGATATCCGGCAGTATTTTTCTTGCCTCTTCATATACCCAATCTGCTGTAGGGTGGATATCAGTGCCCTCCAATAAATCCATGATCACCTTTTTTTGTTTTGTCATTCTGGTTTTGTATTGCATTAGTTATCACCTGATTTTAATTACTATTATTAATACAATTATGCGAATAAAATTATATTTTGTCAAGTAAGTCAATTCAACCAATTTAGCGGCGGCTCATCCGGTAGCCAAATACCAACGACTTCGCCAACAATTTTTTGTATGTCAGCCAACATCCTAGACAGTCTGTATTCAGCTGTTAAATATTCGTTTATAACCGGAATCCCCGACAGCAAATTGTAGGTTTGTTCCAACTTTTCCAAGCTTTCATCAGTTTCACTGCCTAATATTTCTGCCATTTGAACCTCAAGCTGCTGACGTCTGAAGTCTTCCAATAAGCTGAAATTTATACCGTCCTGTTGCAATTTCTCTTTCACTTCTAGAAACTGGCGGTATTCCTGGGAATTAGCAAGGGCTTTCGCCAATTCATGGGCTTTATCATAAACTAACATTTCGTCACCTTCCATTAAAAAGCTTGAAGAGTTAAATTACTACTTCTATGAAAACAAATAAATCCCTGCATTTTTTTATTCGAACAAAACAGAATTTACATTTATTAAATCTTAAAGCAGGTTTTAAAGCTGAAGATACTTGTTTCAACCTTTGACAAAACAAAAGCCCATGTTAACCCTTGCTAAATTTTAAAAAACGGTAAAAATCATCTTCCGTTGAGAAAAATGCGTTACCCGCCTACAGCCTAGATCTGTCAATATTTTTTTACCTAAATCAAAATCCCTTCCCACTTGATTAGCTTGGTGGGCATCGGAACTTAAACATAAAGGAATTTGATGGGCAACACAACTGTTTAATAGTTCGACAGATGGGTAAATTTCTTTAACCGGCTTATAAAGCCCATTAGTATTTAACTCTATAACCATCCCTTTGTCTTTGACTTTTTGCAAAAGAGGTTCAATTAAAGCCGGTAAATCACCTTGATAGCGATAGCCAAATATTTTAACCAGATCCAAGTGGCCAACCAGTTGAAATAAACCGGAAGAAACCATCATTTCCACTAAAGCAAAGTATCTTTCATACAGATAATTAATATCCATCGTTTCATATTTGTGCTGATGCTGGGGATGATCGAAAGGCCAGCTATCCATGTCGTGAACGGAACCAATAGCATAATCATATGGTTTTTCCGATAAAATAGCCGAAATTTCCTTTTCCCTGTCCGGCGTATAGTCAATTTCAATACCCATTAAAATTATGAATTCCGGGTATTCTCGTCGAAGCTCCTCAATAACTTTAAAATCAAAGGAATCTTTATACCACTCATGGTCGGTAAATCCAATTCCCTTCAGCCCTTTAGCCAGGCCGGACTCTACAAAGGGCCTTAGCTTTTTCATACTGTATTTTCCGCCTTCATGACCTAAGGGATGAGTATGGCAGTCTACAAACATCTTTATTCCTCCATTTATTCTTGCCCCTAGTCTTTAGCTTTTAGCTACTAATAAAAAACCCCAAAAGGGGTTTTTTTATTAGTACTCACTAGGCATTTCATTTAGTTCTGCTAAAGTGAAAACAGGTCCGTCTAGACAAACATATTTGCTGCCGATATTACAGCGCCCACATTTGCCCACTCCACATTTCATTCGCATTTCCAAAGTAGTGACAATTTGTTCCGGTTGGAAATTCATTTTTGCCAGACTTTGCAAAACAAATTTGATCATAATCGGCGGACCGCAGGTTAAAGCTATGGTGTTTTCCGGGGTGGGGTTAATTTCCTCCAAAAAGGCTGGAACAAAGCCCACATTGCCCTTCCAGTTATCGTCTCCCTTATCCACTGTTACGTGAACTTGAGTATCCCTAACCTTTAACCAATTTTCAAAAAGGTCTTCCTTAAAACAAAGATCTTCGGGAGAACGAGCCCCGTAAATAATATTAAGCTTACCAAAATTATCCCTATTTTCCACACAATAATTAATCATAGAGCGTACAGGTGCCAGACCAATTCCACCACCGATAAACACAATATCTTTACCTTTAAACAAATCAATAGGGAAACCATTACCATAGGGACCCCTTACGCCAATTGCCTGACCCACCTCAATTTCATGCAAAACGCCGGTAAGGGTTCCAGCTTTTTTAATAGCAAACTCCAAGTGATCAGGTCCTTGAGTAGTAACGGAAAACATCGCTTCCCCAACCGGCAGTAAGGAAACCATTCCTAATTGACCGGGCATGGGAGTAAAGGGCTTCCCTTCATCGGAGGTTACATGGAAGGTCTTTACATCCGGTGTTTCCTCCACGATTTTGATTACCTTGCCAACAACCGGCAGCAATGGGCTAGCTCCATGATTATCATCACAATTACACATCCGCTTCCACCTCCCACAAACGAGTAATTACCCTGGAAATATCTAGATTAACGGGACATTTCACTATGCAACGTCCACAACCCACACAGCCTATCTGCCCTTCATAGCGTTCAGGTATATATTGAAATTTGTGCAAAAATCTTTGTCTGACCCTTTCTTTCTTAGTGGGACGCGGATTGTGGCCTCCTGCCATCAAGGTATATTCGGGATACATACATGAATCGTAACAGCGATATTTTATTCCTTCCTCACCCCTGGTTTTATTTAAAACATCAAAACAGTAGCAAGTGGGGCAAAGGTAGGTACAAGTACCGCAGTTTATGCATTTACGAGAAATTTCGTCCCAAACGGCATGCTCGAACATGGGTTGAAGTCTTTCCATCAGGCCCTTTGTTTCTACAGTCAAGGTACACGGCTTACCTACAGGGGGTTCACCTTGAAATTCCTCTAAAAGACCAGCTTGAGAATCTATCACTTTCTGTCCTGCTTCTGTTTGAGCCTTTAATAAAAACTGATCACCGCCATCCAGCATCATAATATCCGCCGTTGGCGCATTAAGCGGGTTGAGCCCCCAGGATTCGCAGAAGCAAGTGGCTTCAGGTTCCAGACATCCCAGGGAAATAAGCAAACCTTGTTCCCTTTTTTGCTTATAATGGACATCTTCATACCCTTTTGTCAGAAAAATATCATCCAAGACTTCTAAGGAATAGACATCACAAGGACGAATTCCAAAAACAACAAAGGGCTCCATTGCCGAAGGCAACTCTGTTCTTTCCCCACTTTGCTTATAAATTTTATAACCATACAAATCTTCAGTTTGAGGAAAGAATAAATACTTAGGTGGAATATTACTATTCTTATCCAAAACCAATTCCGCACCCTGCTCCCAAGGAATAAACCGGGAGGTGCCATCAACAACCACAGGTACATATACCTGAGAACTTTGATTAAGAGCTTCTAAAAACTGGGGTAAATTAGCTTTACTTAAACTTTTCATGGCTTTCCTCCTCCCTACATAAATTCGTCCGGATCATCGGCTTTGTACATTCCCAAAGGTAAATCGCCTTCGGGATCTAATCCGGCTTCATATTCGCCAAACAATTCATTAATATCCTTGGAAATTTTATGCTTTAAAAGCATGATGGGGATTCCCATAGGACAGGCCCTTTCGCACTCCCCACATTCAATGCAACGCCCCGCCACATGAAAGGCTCGCACTAGACCATAAAATTGGTTGCCCGAGCGATCAACGGCTCTTTCCAGCCAATCTTGGTTCTGATCAAAAACACAGGAACGGCAATTACAGGCTGGACACACATTACGGCAAGCATAGCAGCGAATACAACGATCATACTGGCTCGCCCAAAACTGAGCCTTTTCATCGGAGCTTTTCTCTTCAAATTCCTTAATACGAGCAAAGCGGTCTTCTCTGATTTCAACGGGTACTTCGTCGCCAATTAAAACATCATATATCACAGGATTGGGATGGGTACAATATAAGCATTTACCTTCTAATGGCACTTCCGCTTCCTTTTCCTGACCTAGTTTTGCCGCAATTTTCGCATCTTTCATCCCAGGGCAGGGCATTCCAATCAGGTAGATTTTTTCTCTTTTAATTACCAAATCCTGAATTAAACGATTTACCCCTCTGGCATCGCAACCTTTAACGAAAACGGCTACTTTGCCATCCAGATAACGATAATCCATTAAAAGCTTGGCAAAGTTGACGGCACAATAGTCATCCCAAATCAGCTTATCCGCATCCTCAGGTTTTGTAATAAAGACAGGTGTTGAGTTGTAGAAAAAGGTTCCCTTTTCCCAACCAATTACCATTTCTACCTCTTTCTTTTCCAATAGTTCTCTAGCAATTTCTCTCATCCTAGCAGTCTGTTGATTCATTCGCCATCCCTCAACTTCCTGTTAGGGCCTAACGGCCTAATTTGTTCTGTTAATTCTTCAATTACTGTTGCAAACTTTACGCTTTCAGAACCGGATACCCAGCGGGCCTGGAAACGCTCCGGATCAATACCAACAAACTCCAACATCCTCTGCATCAGTAGATAGCGCCTTCTGGTGAAATAATTGCCACTAGCATAGTGACAGTCACCGGGGTGTCAGCCGGACACCAAAACAGCATCCGCTCCCCTTTGGAAAGCTCTTAGTACAAACTGAGGATTTACCCGGCCCGAGCAGGGAACCTTAATCAGCCTAACATTATGAGGATACTGGAGGCGGTTTAATCCTGCTAAATCTGCACCGGCATATGCACACCAATTACAAGTAAAAGCAACAATTTTGGGTTCCCAATCCGAAACCTGTTTTTGTTCTACAGACACAGAGCATCCACCTCCATCAAAATTTGTTCATCAGTAAAGCCCTTCACATTAATCGCACTGGAGCGACAAGCCACATTACAGTTACCGCAGCCCTGACAAAGACCTTTGTTAACCGAGGCCACCAATCTTTCAATGGTTTTGCCCATAACCCGTTCTTGAATGGGAACCAGTGTAATGGCCTTATATGGGCAAGTGGGAACACATAAACCGCAGCCTGAGCAGCGATCATTATTTACAGCCGCTACCTGGGGATCCGTAGCCATTCTTTCCTGTGAAAACAGGGCTGCAACTTTTGCGGCGGCGGCACTTGCCTGACTAACGGTATCAGGAATATCTTTAGGCCCCTGACAAGCACCGGCTAAATAAACACCGGCAGTTAAAGTTTCCACGGGGCGAAGCTTCGGGTGGGCTTCCTGGAACCAGCCATCCTTGTCCATGGAAATACCGACTTTTTTGGCAATGCTTTGATGCCCTTCCGCCGGAATCATGGCTGTAGCCAAAACAACTAAATCAGCTTCAACCTCTAAAGGCATTCCCAGTAAGGTATCCTCGCCTTTGACAACCAGCTTATCCTCTTTGGGATAAATCTTAGAAACCCTGCCACGGACATAGATTGCTCCTTCGCTAACGCTTCTTTCATAAAACTCATCATAGGCTTTGCCGGGGGTTCTGACATCCATATAGAAGACAAAGGCCTTAGAATCTTCAATCTTATCAATAACCTGGTGAGCATGTTTTGCAGTATACATACAGCAAGCCCTAGAACAATAGGATTTTCCTTTTTCCGGATCCCTGGAACCGACACATTTTATAAAAACTACGTTTTTAGGTTCTTTGCCGTCGGAAGGGCGACGAATATGGCCCCCCGTAGGACCGGAAGCATTAGACATTCTTTCAAACTGCATACCCGTAATCACATCTTTATATTTGCCAAAACCATATTCACCATAGGTCTCTTCCCAGGGGAAGAGATCATAGCCTGTTGCCATCACAATAGCCCCAAACTTTTCAGTAATTAACTGGTCCTGCTGTTCGTAGTCAATAGCATCTGCAGGGCACATCTTTTGACAAATACCGCAACGTCCCCTGGTGAATAAACGACAATTATCCTTATCCAAAACAGGTATATTGGGAACGGCTTGGGCAAAAGGCGTATAAATTGCCTTTCTAGGTCCCAAACCATAGTCAAATTCACTTTCCAGGACCTTGGAAGGACATTTTTCCGTGCAAATGCCGCAGCCTGTACATTTATCTTCAATTACCAAGCGCGCCTTTTTGCGGATAGTAACTTCGAAGTTACCTACATAGCCGCCCACCTCTTCTACTTCTGAATAGGTCATTAACTTAATGCGAGGATGCTGTGCCACAGCAACCATTTTGGGTGAGCTAATTCAGGCGCTGCAATCCAAGGTAGGAAATGTTTTATCCAGCTTAACCATATTTCCCCCAATGGTAGGCTCCTTCTCAACTAGGACAACATCATAACCGGAATCAGCTATATCAATAGCTGCCTGCATACCGGCAATTCCACCGCCGATAACCAAAGCACGATGTTCCACCGGAATGCTTTCCAAAGTTAAAGGCTCATTTTTTGTAACTTTTGCAACTGCGGCCCGGGTTAAATCAATAGCTTTTGCTGTAGCTACTGCTTTGTCCTTATGAACCCAAGCACATTGCTCCCTAATATTGGCAATCTCACACAGAAACTGATTCATGCCCGCGGAGTCGGATGCTTTACGGAAGGTTGGCTCATGCAATCTCGGAGTACAACAGGATACTACTACTCCGTTTAAATCATGCTCTTTGATCGCTTTTTTGACCAGCTCCTGCCCCGGCTCGGAACACATATAAAGATAGTCTGTGTGGTAGACCACATCTTTCCATTCTCCTGCCACTTCTGAAACTTTTTTAACATCCACTGTAGCGGAAATATTCGTTCCACAGTGACAAACAAAAACTCCTACTCTTTTCACGCTTCTTCCCTCCTTGTAGCAGGATGTCTAAGCAAATCTTTACCTTCTAATAAGGGCAAACCGTCCACAAAGTGTTTGGGAAGACCCAACTCCTTGGGACTATAGCCAAAGGCCAACCCCATTAGTTCAGTAATATAAAAAACCGGCAAATCATATTCCTTGGCAAAGACTTTTTCTACCCCTTTTTGCCTCATATCCAAGTTTAAAAAACAAAGGGGGCAAGCAGTAGAAAAACAATCCGCCTCATTGCGCTTAGCATCGTCATAAATGTCTTGCAAAAGCAAATTTGCATCCTTAGATAAGGAAGTAGTGTGGCCTGCACCGCAGCATTCAGTTTTAAAAGACCAAGGAACCGGTTCAGCTCCCAAGGCTTCTATCAGCCGATCCATGCTCATCGGGTTTTCCGCATCATCAAAACCGGTAATTCCGATGGGTCGAACTAATAAACACCCATAATAGGAGGCAACTTTAAGCCCGGTAAGAGGTCTGATCACTTGAGATTTAATTAATTCAGGGTCTACCTTGTTAGCTAAAATATCCAACAATGAGAAAGTAGTTGTTTTCCCCTGATAATCCACTTCTATCGCCTGTGATACCCTCTCTTGGGTTTTTTTAGAGCCTTGAACAGCTACTTCGGCTCCCCTCATCCTGTTATAACAAGCTGCACAAGGAACTGCCACATCCAAACCCTCTTTTTCTGCAATTGACAAATTATAGGCGGGCAGTGCCACCGCCAACAGGGGGTCTTCCCCGTGAGCAGCCGAAGCGCCGCAACAGATCCAATCGGGGATTTCCCATAAATCTATCCCCAGATGTTTCGCCACAATTCTTGTGGACATATCATACTCTATGCCTGTAGATTCAAGGGAACAACCGGGATAATACGCATACTTCATTCAAGGCCACCTCCCAACTGCCGACAATTTTCGAAGATTTTTTTAGCTATCTTTTGCCCCTTGGCTCTTTTAGGGAATACATGTACTTTTCCATTTAAAAGCAGGGTAGGGGCCAAAGGTACATCTTTCAAAAGCTGCCCGGACTTTACATTAAACAACACAATCAGTAGTGCTTCCGGTATCCTGCCGAAGTTTTCGACAGCCCACAAAAATGAACTGTTGAAAATTTCCACGCTTTTGACAGAAATTTTCTTTCTTTTCCTTGCCTCAATCCTCAAGGTCTCCATTACCTTCGGAACATTAACTCCTTTAGGACACCTTGCATAACAAATGTCACAGCCAATACAAACCCAGATAGATTCCGCGGAAAGAGCCTTTTCTTCTAATCCAAGCTGAAGAAACCGCATTATTTTATGCGGAGTATAATCCATTGCTCTATTAAGAGGGCAACCTGCCGAACACTTACCACATTGATAACAATCCAGCACATTAACCCCGCTATCTGCCTCTAGCTTAGTTAAAAAATCATTGCTGCCATCTAAAGCGGAAACAAGCTCTACATTTCTCATACTATCCCCCTCTTCAAAATCTTTTAATAATTTAAAAATATTAAGATGCTATTTTACTAGCACCAAGTAACCCCGGTTGGAATTAGGGTAATAAGTGTATATATTCGGTAGTTACTCGTGAACTCCTTCTCAATTTTAGCATATTTCTTAAACTTCCTGCAATATATTAATTAAATCCAAAAATCTAAATAAGGAGAAGAATATGCCCAGCCCATTATTAATGACCGCCCTAGGAGTTGTTTTGCTTTTAATTGGCATCACTCTTATGCCAAAAGGACTGGAAGTTTTAGGACAAAGGGCTTTACGAAAAGCCGTAACATTTTTTACTTCCACACCGCTTTTTGCACTGCTGACCGGTGCCGTCTGCACAGCCCTTGTACAATCTTCCAGTGTCATCACGGTAATCTCTATCGGTCTGATTAATAGCAAAGCCATGAATCTACCCCAAGGAATTGGTGTAATTTTAGGTGCAAACATTGGCACCACCGTTACCGCCCAAATAATAGCCTTTGATTTTCCTCCCATTAACCCTTGGTTAATACTTCCTCTGGTAGCACTATGTCTCATCCCCTTGCCGAAGGTAAAAGCATTGGGGCAAGTTGGTCTAGGCTTAAGCTTAATTTTTTTAGGGCTAACTATTTTTGAGAACACCTTTATACCCGTTAAAGAATCACCCTCACTGTTAAGATGGTTTCAGCTTTTGGGCAATAGTTACCTTTTAGCACTATTCACAGGCATAATTATTACCGCCGTTTTTCAATCCAGCTCCGCTGTGATCGGATTAACTATTGTACTTGGAGAACAAGGGTTCATACCTTTGACTAATGCAATAGCGATTATACTGGGTAGCAATCTGGGCACCTGCGTTACCGCCTTAATTGCCTCCTGCACAGGAAACCTTGATGGTAAACGACTGGCACTTGCTCACTTGTTGTTAAATAGCTTCGGAATTTTATTGTTTTTCCCCTTTATTAATTTTTTGGGAGACTTTATAAGCCTGGGTGTCAGTGATTTATCCAGACAAATTGCTAACTCCCATACATTTTATAACATTGTTTGTTCCTTGCTGATTTTACCTGTCATTCATCAATTTACAAAATTGATATATTATTTGTTGCCCGATTCTTAATTTGGTAAAAACATTCCTGTTTAAATTTATTATTAATACACAAACTATCAATGGCAGCCGAAAAGGAGGTTTTCTTGTGGCTAAAATAATGTCTGATGCCCTCCGTTGGGAAATTGCCAAAGAATTGGGCGTGGATCATATTGTTGCCACAGAAGGTTGGGGCGCTGTCCCCTCCCGACAATGCGGAAACATTGTTCGAAAAGCCATTGAACTGGCTGAGAGAAGCTTAATCCAAAAGTAGCTGCCCCAAAAAAGACCCCTCCGGGTCTTTTTGGTTGCAAGAATATTTTTTTTAATCTACCCGCATGCCTTGGACCATTTCTTTTAGATCCACGGACATGCCCGACAACCTGTCCGACAAGGTTTGATGCTCATCAAAACTGGCGGCCAACTCCTCGATGGCTGCCGCAACTTCCTGGGTACTGGCAGCAGTATTCACTGCGATTCCTTCAATTTGCCCCATTAACGCCACTACCTGCTCACCGGCAATCACCGTTTGCTGACTGGCATCAGAAACCTGCCCTATTTGTGTTGCTAACTCTTGAATGCTGTTAACGATTTTGCTGAAGGCCTGTCCTGCATTTGTTACAACTTTAATGCCGTTGCCTACCTCGCTGGTGCCCCGATTCATCGAATCAACTGCCAACTTGGTCTCACCCTGAATAAGTTGAATTAATTCGGAAATTTGGTGGGCCGCCATGGCTGATTGTTCCGCCAACTTTCTTACTTCTTCCGCAACAACGGCGAACCCCCTGCCTTGCTCTCCCGCCCTGGCTGCCTCAATGGCAGCATTTAAAGCCAATAAATTGGTTTGCTCCGCAATATTGGTAATGGTTTCCACTATCTGTCCTATTTCTTCCGAGCGCTCACCCAATAGTTGAACGGACTTGGCGGAATTATTAACTGTTTCGCTGATGGTGCTCATTTGAGAGATGGACTCATCAATTGCCCTTCCCCCCTGAACTGCGATCTCCGAGGTGGTTTGGGATAATTCTGAAACAGAAAAGGAACTGTTTGCCACTTGCTTAATCAAATCGGACATTTCACCTACAGTTTTAGAAGTATTTCTGATACTCCGCGATTGTTCATCCATACCGGCAGCCACATTTTGAATGGTATCAGCAATTTGATCGGTAGATAGGGAGGCATCATGCACATTACGACTTAAACCGGTAGCCATTCCAGCCACTTCATCGGAAATAGTTTTAATTTTCAAGGTGTACTCCCTAAAACTATTAATTAAGTCATTAAAACCGCAAGCTAAAATCATTAGTTCATCCTTAGTTGAGCACTCCGCTTCCACTTTTAGATCCCCTTTAGCAGCCCCACGCATGGCACTGCTAACACTGTCCATAGGCTTTAGGATAATAAGGGCCATTACATAACCTACAAAAATTGAGAAAAGGGTGCCCCCTGTACCCGCCACCAGGATGTTTCTTTGAAAGATGCCAAAGGCTTGATCCGCATTGCCATGTTGGGCGGCCTCTTTTAAGAGTAATCCTACAGTGGGAAAGGTATAGCCAATTGTGGCTACCCATACTACTAAGGTAACAATTGAAAAAGTAAACATCATCTTCCACTTTAGACCTATCCTCACCTTTATACCTCCTTTGGCTTATTAGGCCGTATTTTGTTGCCAAACAAGATTATGACCGCGGCATCCTTTTAAAAAACCGATGTCAACATTTTTTAAACCTGAGGCCGGGATTGCAGATCATATTTTTGCTAATGTTTATTTCCCTAGATTAGTTATTCGCGCGACAGGACTTTCAATGCTGGTAATCTTAATGCCAAAATTTTCATTGACCACGACCACTTCCCCTTTAGCGATAATTTTTCCGTTTACCAAAATATCTACCGGTTCCTTGGCCAGCTTATCCAGCTCCACAATGCTACCCAGATTAAAGTCCAACACTTCTTTAATTGGCCTTTTCGTTTTACCCAAAACCACGGAGACTCTTAAAGGTACATCTAAAATTAAATCAAGATTTCGGGGTTGTGTACCCTCTAAGGTTGATATGTATTCCAAACTAGGCTCAACCGAACCGTTGTTTTTTGGGCTTTGAACAGTTGAAGCATCCGGTCTGGAAACTGCCGATTGGCCGATTTCCACAGCGGGAGCAACTGAAGCCCCTTGTTTTTTATCAACGGGAGCAGCAGGTAAAGCTGTGCCCATCAGCATAGCTGTTTCTGTTTTGGCGATATGGGCCGGCATAACCTGTATTAAGGTACTGTCTATTAGGTTGCTAACTTCCATTCTAAAAGAAACTACCACCACCGGATCATCCAAAAGCCATGGAAAATCTGCTTCCCCCGGGGTATTTACTGATTGAATGGTAGGGGTTGAAATAACCACCTTAGTATTAAAAAGGCTGGACATGGAGGTTGCCGCCGAACCCATCATCTGATTCATGGCTTCTGAGACAGCACTGGCATGAAGCTCGGTTACCTCAGCAACCACATTACTGCCATCTCCCCCCATCATCAAATCGGCAATAATCATGGCATCGGTAACCTTTAGAACCAGCAAATTACTACCTTCTAGGCCATCAACAAAACCCACCTCTATTAGCATAAAGGGCGCGTTAAAGGTAGCCAGTAAATCCATTGGCGACATGATCTCCACCTTAGGGGTAGTAATATTTACTCTTTGATTTAACAACTGGGAAAGTGCAGTAGCGGCACTTCCCATGGAAATATTGCCTATTTCCCCTAAAGCATCTATTTCAACTAGATCCAGATGCTCCTCACTAGCCGTAGCGCCGGCCTTTTCCGGAGCTAATCCGGTCTCTTTCTCCTCTAGAGTTCCCTGTAGTAATGCATTAATCTCTTCCTGAGATAAAAAATCATTCATAGGTTTTTTCACCTCTCTCCCAGTAGCCAGTAATCTGAACGGCCATTTTGCGCTCATAAATACCTGGTTGAACTGTATATTTAGGCTTGTCTTCAACGAGTAAGATTAAATCTTCGGCTACCTTGTTATCAAGAGTTAACACATCCCCAAGCTGTAGAGCAAGAAATTCTTTTATTGTCAGTTCCGTTTCGCCTCCGATTGCAGTCAGCTTAATGGGAGTTTGCTCCAAGGATTCCATTACCGTTTGTTTTTGATCTTTCATCCCCTTTTCCGGGGAGGAAAACCAATAACGGGAGGAAAGCTTTAAAGTTATAGGCTCAAGCATTAAATACGGTAAGCATAAATTGATCATGCCCTCGTAATCACCAATAGTTGTCATAAAGGTTATTACAGCCACAATTTCATTCGGAGAGATGACTCTGTTCATCTGTGGATTGGTTTCCAATCCTTGAATAGCTGTTGTAATCTCATTTACCTCGGACCAAACATAGGTTAAATTCTCCAGCATTTTACCATAGATATTCTTTAACACATTTGCTTCAATATCAGTTATTTCTCTTGATTTTTTGGGCATTTCCCCTGGCCCTCCGAACAGTAGATCTATAATCGGAAATGTGAAGGCCGGGTTTGTTTCCAAAACGGCAGAACCCAATAAGGGCTTCATGTTGAAAATAGTCATTACAGTAGGTGAAGGTATGGAAACAATAAAATCCTCAAAGGTAATCTGATCCACCGAAGCAATCTTAACCTCAATATTCGTTCTTAGATATGCTGACAAAAAGTTTGAAACAAGGCGAGCAAAATTCTCGTGGATCATGTGGATGGTCCTCATATGATCTTTAGAAAATTTATTTGGACGGCGGAAGTCATAAATCTTTGTTTTTACTTCCTGGGCCTCCCGCTTGATTTCTTCAGTGTCAATTTCCCCCGCGGTTAGAGCATTAAGTAACATATCAATTTCAGATTGGGACAAAACTTCTTGTGCCATTTAGCTCACCGCCTTTCCTGCGATCTCAACATTCAAACAAACTTTAGGCTTGCTCCAGAGCTTTTTTTACGGCTTGAACAACCCTCTCTTGCTGAAAAGGTTTAACTATAAAATCTCTGGCTCCTGCCTGTATAGCTTCCATAACCATCATTTGCTGGCCCATGGCACTACACATGATTATTCTGGCAGACGGATCGGTTTCCCTAATCTTTTTAACGGCAGTAATTCCATCCATTTCCGGCATGGTAATATCCATGGTTACTAAATCCGGTTTAAGCTCCTTAAATAAGCTAACAGCTACCGCTCCATTCTCCGCCTCCCCTACAACTTCAAAACCATTTTTAACTAAAATATCCTTGATCATCATTCTCATAAAAGCAGCATCATCCACAATTAAAATTCTATTGCCCAATACTACACCCCCTAAACATTTAGCCCCAAAGAATTAAAAATTACCTCCAAGGACCCGGTTGATGGAACCAGAAAGAAATGACCATTGATGGCAACATCCTCCTCAAAAAAAGTAGTTTCTATAATTAACACCCTATCATCAAAGTAGCCAGCCTCGAAAAAGGCTGCACTTAGGACGGCCCCTAACATATCAAAAGCAAAAGCTGGCACGGAACCGACAAAATCCAGCCTAGTAAACTCAGAAAAAGATGTTATAAAAGAACCGGTTAAAATATTACCTACTTCTTTAATAGTAGAAATGCTTATTTGGTCTAACTCCTTGGTTTCTCCTAAGGGGCGGCCAAGCAGCATATCTGCCAATTGATAAGTACCCGATTCATCTAAAATAAATAAAATTTTACTGGGGGCATCGCCTGTTACATTAAAATTGGTACAGGAAATAATTTTTTCTTCATCACCAATTAGCTTGAAAATTTCATCAAAATTCATAACTCCTGCTTTAGGCACGGCCATGTCCACTTTTTTATTCAAGAGGGTTGCTAACGCGGATGCAGCACCCCCTGCACCCACATTGCCAATTTCTTTTAAAACATCCAACTGAAAAGCACTAATATTATCCCAATTGCTCATGCCTGTTCTCCTTTAATGTTTTTTAAAATTAGTCGCCAGTCTTTTAATTTAAAGGTTTTCTGTAAAACCAAGGCATTGATTTTTCGTAGTTGAGTTCTCGATACCTCAACATGTTTTCGGTTGCACCAATAAAAAGGTAGCCACCCGGGTTAAGAGCTTCCCAGAATTTACGATATAATAAATCTTGGGCTTCATTAGTAAAATAAATTGTCACATTACGGCAAACGATTAAATCATAACCCCTACCATAATCGTCCAACAAAAGATCATGCTGCCTAAATTGGACCCGGTTTTTTATGTCATCTCTTAAAATAAAGCCCTTGCCTTCAGGAACGAAGAATTTTTTTAACCGTTCCGGCGAAACATTTTTTAAAAAACGTTCCTCGTAATAACCCCTCTTGGCAGTTTCCAAAATCATTTTATCTATGTCTGTAGCATCAATTTGATGTCTAACCCCCGGTGTCAGTGCCTCCAGTATAATTGCAATGGAATATGGCTCGGAGCCATTCGAACAAGCTGCGCTCCAGATTTTCAGTCTGGGCTTTTCCTTTAAAATTTCCGGTAGTAATTTTGTTTCCAAAGCCCTAAAAATTTCTGGATTGCGAAAAAACTCTGACACATTGATAGTTATTTTATCTAAAAATTTCTGAAGCTGTTCTTCATTTTTAACCAGCAAGCCAAAGTAAATGTTAAAGTCATCTACCCCTTGACTCTGCATAAGACTTAATATTCGTCGTTTTAACTGTTTTTCCTTGTATCCTTCCAAATTTAACCCAAATTGTTTGTGTATTTTTTTTTGAAATTCCAAAAACTCCATAATCCCATTCGCCCTATCATAAAGTAATCAATGGTTTCCCAATTGTCCGTATATATACATTTCCATCCCCCAGGCTAAAAATCATCGTTCGACCATAATTTTCTCTGGTATCCTCACCTATTAGACGGATTTTCATTTCTTCCAAAACTTTTTTTGTTGCTTCCACATTACGTTCTCCAATGTTTAGGGTGGTTACGTTCTTATCACCAAAATTAAACATTTGAGCCCCCCCGGCAATCTTTGCTGTAATAGCATTGCGGCGTGCCCCAATTC
>JBBAFB010000026.1:0-18610 GCA_041655595.1 Bacillota bacterium | reverse complement strand
TCCCCACTGCTGCCTCCCGTAGGAGTCTGGGCCGTGTCTCAGTCCCAGTGTGGCCGGTCACCCTCTCAGGCCGGCTACCCATCGTTGCCTTGGTAGGCTCTTACTCCACCAACTAGCTAATGGGACGCGAACTCATCTAAAAGCAATTAATCTTTTCTCTCTCCAAGATGCCTTGGTGGGAGCTTATCCGGTATTAGCCTCGGTTTCCCAAGGTTATCCCAGTCTCTTAGGCAGATTGTTCACGCGTTACTCACCCGTCCGCCACTATTCAAGAGGCAAGAGGCCGGAAGCAAGAAGCAAGATTTTTGTTGGAATTGGCCTGGCCAATTCCCCTATCTCAATTCTGACCTCTGGTCTCTCACCTAATGAACCGTTCGACTTGCATGTGTTAGGCACGCCGCCAGCGTTCGTCCTGAGCCAGGATCAAACTCTCCGTAAAATTTTATCTTATTCCGGCCTTGGCCGGCTTAAGTTTTCTACTTTGGTTTGTTTGGCTCTTGTTAAAAAAACGAGTTCCAATTTGTTTCATTTGGCATGTGCTTTGTTTCCACTGTTTAGTTTTCAAAGATCTGTTCCCGCCGCCATTTGCTTCTGACGACAAACATTATCTTAACATGTTTTATTAGGGGTGTCAATAAAGTTTTTTATTTTTATATTCCCCCGCGGTTGTAAAATAGAGTGACTAAGAAATTTTGTTTTTTCCTTTTTGAAACTTATTAAATACTTAAATTAAAGCCGACCATATGTCAAAAGCAAAACTTCAGCCGATTGGAAATGATAAAGCAACGAAGCCAAAACAATTACTTCAGCGGAGAACTGCCTAGGTAAAACTGGGGCACAGGTCCTACTATAATTGCATCAGCAATTGGAATTTGTGTATCCACAAGCACTGTGCTTTCAATTAATGGAAACACTACTTTTACCTCGCTTTCCGCTATCAAGTAAATCCGGTGGCGTGTTTGATTGATGCCCGCTGCTTCAAATGAATCTGCAATGTCCACACTAATCACACCGGCAGGCACTATCGTTAACTTAATATTCGGACCCAGGTTGGCAAACAGCCTCAACCCGAATATTTGACCAAAAGGAATACTCAGGGGAACCTTTTTAAGCTCCTGTAAAACCCTTTGTATTTCCATGGCAGCACCGGATTTTATTTCATTTAGCAGTATGGTATTAATTTGCATGAAAACTATTTGATTCTGGTAATCACGCTCGGTTTTAATTAAATCACCATAATACACATTAGTAGCTATCTTTTCTAAAACTGCGGTGTTGATGGCATTTGCAGCAAACCAAGTAGCTTGAGTTTCCGCCAGGATCCCTATGGTTTTCCGCAAGGACCGCTCTGTCACGCCCAGCAATACCACCAAGATCATAATTACTGCAAACAAGATTATTTTAATTTTGGTTGAACGCTGTCTAAACATTGGAACCACCCCAAAATTTCTCCGGGAAATAACTACACTATAACAGTATATGCTTTCATTAGGAGTATGTTCCAAAAGAACCGGGGTGGTTTAGAATTATATAATATTTATTTAATTTGGATGTACTTTCTTTTACCTACTTGAATAACCATATCAACTTCGGGCTTTATGACGGCTTTTGGATCAATAATTTTTTCTGCATTTATTTTAACGGCACCTTGAATTACCTGCCTTCTGGCTTCACTAGTACTATTCAGTAAACCGGTAAGAACCAAAAGCTTTGGCAGCCATATCCCTCCATCTTCAAGCTCGTTATAATCCAACTGATATACAGGAATTTCCGCAGGCAATTCGCCTTTTTGAAAAACCCTTTTAAAATCATTTTCAGCTTCCAATGCGGCTTTTTCGCTATGATAAAAGGTAACTATCTCCCTTGCCAAGCGCATTTTTAAATCTCTAGGGTGAATTTTCCCCTGTTCAAGCCCTTCCTTCATTTCTGCCAAGTCGGCAATAGTAATTGTTGTAACCAATTCAAAATACCTTAGCATAAGATCATCTGCAATTGACATTGTTTTACCGTACATTTCCTTCGGATCTTCACTGATCCCGATATAGTTTCCCAAACTTTTACTCATTTTTTGAACACCATCCAAGCCTTCCAAAATCGGCATGGTAATGGCAATTTGAGGCTTTTGTCCATATTCCCTTTGCAAAGTTCTCCCCATCAATAAGTTAAACTTTTGATCCGTCCCTCCCAATTCCACATCCGCCGCCAAGCTAACCGAATCATAAGCCTGCATTAAGGGGTAAAAGAATTCATGCAAACCAAGGGGTAAATTCTCCTGATACCTTTTAGCAAAATCGTCCCTTTCTAAAATTCTGGCTACAGTTGTTTTAGCGGCCAGTTCAATAACTTGCTGAAAATTCAAAGGAGCCAACCACTCACTGTTAAAAGTAATTGTAGTTTTTTCTTGATCAAGAATTTTAAAAATTTGGTCTTGATATGTTTTGGCATTTAGCAAAATCTCTTCTTCACTCAACTGCTTTCTTGTTTCAGATTTCCCGCTGGGATCGCCAATTCTGCCTGTAAAATCACCTATGATAATAATTATTTTATGACCAAGATCTTGAAATTGTTTCATTTTATGTAACACAACTGTGTGACCAAGGTGAATATCCGGTGCACTGGGATCTAAACCAAGTTTTACATTTAACGGCTTTTGATTGGTAATGGAAAATTCTATTTTTTGTTCAAGCTCCTCTTCGGAAATTATTTCGGCAGCCCCTCTACGAATAATTTCCATTTGTCTCGCCACTTCCTGTTTTAATGACACCCAAAAACCCCCTGACAATTTTAAAAGTTAATAAAATTTTTGCATAGAACAAGCAAGGAACAACCCTTTGATCTCTTTCGTCGAAATTACTGTAAGGACAAAAATATTATAGCACCTAAGTTAAACATCAAGCAAGTATTAAGGATTTTATCTTCCCTCTTATTATGTTATAATCAAGAATATTGGTTCATTAAAATCATTCATATAAATCCGGTGCACTTATAAAGGAGGTTTATCTCTTGCCTGAAAACAAAAATAAAGTTGTTAAACGAAGTAAAAAAACGAGGAAACTAAATATTAAACGCTTAATTCTATTGATTATAATTCTAGGCTTTTTAGCTGCTGTGGGGGCGGGTGTTGGCTACATTGCCGGAATTGCCAAAAATATGCCCGATTGGCAGCCGGATAAGATAGAAGCCGACTTAGCAACTTTTTTTTATGATCAAAACGGACAACAAGTTGCCACCCGCTACTTAGAAAACAGGGTAACTGTGTCTTTTGATGAAATACCCGATACGATTAAAGAAGCTTTTCTAGCAATAGAGGATCGCCAATTCTATAACCACAACGGATTAAACCTTTATCGCTTGGCAGGAGCGATTTGGGCCAATATACGTCATGGCTGGGGGAGTCAAGGTGCCAGTACTATTACCATTCAGCTAGCTAATAATGCTTTTTTAGAAAGTCGGGAAAAAAAGTTAGACAGAAAAATACAAGAACTGTTAATGGCTGTTCAATTAGAAAGAATGTACAGCAAGAATGAAATCTTTGAAATGTATTTAAACTTAATTTATTACGGTAACGGTTCTTGGGGAATACAATCTGCAAGCAAATCCTATTTTGGTAAGGAGTTAAAGGATCTTACGTTGGCTGAATGCGCCTACTTGGCGGGAGTAGTACAAGTGCCAAGTGTCTATGATGCTTATAAAAATATAGATAAGGCTACCAGTAGGCGTAATATCGTCCTGGATCAAATGGCCCGTTACGAATTTATCTCAGCAGAAGAAGCTGAAAAAGCAAAAAGAGAGGAATTTGTCCTAAATAACGAACCGCTGAAATATACCAGCAATTTCCCTTATTTTATAGATTATGCAATTCAAGAATCGGAGGAAATCTTGGAAAGTATCGGTATGGATGCCATGGATCTTTATAGGGCGGGGCTACATGTTTACACCACCCTAAATACCACTGTCCAAGGAGCTATTGAGGATGCCTATAGCAACCCCGATAATTTCCCCGTAGCTAATACGGAACGTCCCATACAAAGCGCCATGGTGGTTTTGGATCAGCATACAGGAGAAATTTTAGGACTGATCGGCGGACGGGAGCATGTTACCAGAAGGGGTTTAAATAGGGCTACTCAAATGAAACGTTCACCCGGTTCTGTAATTAAACCGCTGGTGGATTATGGCCCCGCACTGGAATTGGGTTATTCCCCCGCAACAGTTTTCGATGATGTTCCCGTTTCATACCCCAGTATTGGGGCTCCCTACGAACCGAGAAATTATGACGGAATCTTTAGGGGCTTGGTAACAATGCGTGAGGCGGTGAAACAATCCATAAATGTTGTCGCCGTAAAAACAATGGATATGATTGGAGTTAAAACCGGTTTTGAATTTGGTAAAAGGTTGGGACTCCCTTTAACAGATAATGATCAAAATTTGAGTCTCTCCCTTGGTGGCTTGACCCGGGGGTTCTCACCACTAGAAGTTGCCTCAGCCTATAGCGCTTTTGCCAACAAAGGTATCCGAGTTGAACCCTATGCTATAAAGAAGATTACTGACAATGAAGGAAATATAATTTATCAGGCCAAACCTCGCCGACATGTGGTAATGAGCGAAGAGACAGCCTACTTAATGACCGACATGCTGATTTCGGTAGTAGAATCAGGCACCGGCACCAGAGCGAAAATGAATCGGCCGGTAGCCGGCAAAACAGGTACAACCCAGCTACCTGATCTACCCGGGTTGAAAAATAAATCAGGCAACCAGGATGCCTGGTGGGCAGCTTACACACCTGAATACACCGGAGTTGTCTGGATGGGTTATGATATAACCGACAGCAACCATTATCTGAACCAAATTTACGGAGGCCGTTATCCCGCTCAAATTTGGAAATCAGTGATGGAAACTGCTTTAAAAGATGTTCCCGTGACTAATTTTACTGGGCCCGAAAGCATTGTGGAGCGAACAGTTGATGCAAAATCCGGATTAATTCCCAGTGAGTTGACACCACAAAAATACATTATTACTGAGCTGTTTCACAAAGATCATGTGCCTCAGGAAATCTCAAAAGTTTGGGTGGAGGCTCAAGTTTGTGCGGAATCGGGAGAGCTACCAGGCCCGTATTGCCCCAATGTTTTAACAGGTCTATTCTTGCAAAGACCTATACCTTTTGATCCGGAAAAGAATTTGCCCCTAGATGCAAACTTAGAATTGCCAACAAAGGTGTGTTCCCTACATGGAGGAAGTGAACCATTATTTCCCTGGGATAACCTTCCTACACCTAATGACGGTAGCGGCACCCAAGAAAATGAAAATGGTATTCCCGTCGGCAACATACCCGGTGAGGAGCAGAAACCAACAACAGCTACCGCACCAAGCTTAACTGGGGAAATCCTAAAAAACGATAACGGTCATATAGTTAAGCTAAACTGGACCATGGAAGCAAAGCCGGACAAATACTCCTATTCAATTGAAAGGTGGTCCAAGAATAATCCCACAAGGTTTAGTATCGGGTTTACCACCGAAACTTTTTTCGAGGATAAAAAGGTTGAGGATGGTCAGACCTACTATTATAGAATTTTTGCCATAGATGAAAACAATATCAGTGTGATTTCCAATGAAATATCTGTAGTTATTAATTAAAAAAGACCCTAGGGTCTTTTTTTGATTGCAAAAAAACGGAAAAAGGGACCAGCAAGGGCCAATTGAAAACAAATTAACTTTTTAATTCTACTATAGTAACGCCGGACCCACCTTCACCGTGGCTCCCAAGCCTAAAACCTTTAACATGAGGATGCTCCTGTAGCAATGCTTGAACCGCTAATCTGAGGGCACCTGTCCCCTTCCCGTGAATCAAGGTAACCATAACTAGGTTACTTAATAAAGCATCATCCAGATATTTAGTCGTAACTTCCAAAGCCTCCTCCACTGTCAGACCTAGCAAATCAAGCTCTGATGTAATATTGCTGCTTTTATCCATCATCAAAGCTGAAACATTGCTGAAGCTTTGTTCCACTGCGCTTTCGGAGAGAATGCGTAATTCAGACAGAGATACTTGTACTTTCATAATACCAACTTGAACCTGAACTTCATTTTGGTTATTTGGTGATGTTAAAACTCTACCTCTTTGCTGCAAGCTCATCAGATAAACCATCTCACCCGGTTTTACATCCGGCGGAGGATCATCTTTAAATTGTTCTTTTTCAATTTCTAATGCTTCTCTGTTTTTTTCTTTTAACCCTCTGAGTAACTGCCTTGCCTTTGCAAACGCTCTTTCCTGTTCCTTTTTTTCTTGAATTTTTGTATTTTCCTTTAATTCGGCAATTATGCCCCCGGTAATTGCCTGTGTTTCATTTATAATCCTTTTAGCCTTCAACTGAGCCCCTTCTAAAATCTTATGTTCTTCCACCAAGAGGGACTTTCTTTTTTCTTCAAGCTTTTCCCTGAGTACTTGCATTTCCACTTGAACAGCATTAACCTTGGCCTGCTCCTTCTCTAGGAATTGCCTGCGCTCCTCCAGTTCTTCAATTAATGCGCCGACTTCCAGCTCATCTTTAGATATATAGCCTTTAGCCATATCAACTACCTGCTTATTCAAACCTAATCTGCCGGCTATTTCTAAGGCATTGCTACGGCCCGGCGTGCCAATTAAAAGTCTATAGGTAGGCTTTAGGCTGACCGGATCAAATTCCACACTGGCATTTTCCATACCCTTTGTGTTGTATGCAAAGGCCTTCAATTCACTATAATGAGTTGTGGCTACAATCTTGGCCCCTAATTGATGCAATTTATTGAGAATAGCCATTGCCAAGGCAGATCCTTCAACGGGATCAGTACCTGCTCCCAATTCATCAACCAGCACCAAGCTTTTCGAATCTGCATTATCTACAATAGACACTAAATTTCTCATATGACTAGAAAAAGTGCTTAGAGATTGCTCAATACTTTGCTCATCTCCTATATCAGCAAAAATTTGCTTAAAAACAGCTAATTCCGTTTCCGGCTCAGCGGGAATATGCAACCCGCATTGGGCCATTAAACATAAAAGGCCCGTTGTTTTAAGTGCCACTGTTTTCCCGCCGGTGTTCGGTCCCGTAATGATTAAAACATCAAAGTTCTTGCCCAGCTCAAGATCAAGGGGCACCGCCTCACCAATAATTAGCGGATGCCTGCCCTGTCGGATTTTTATATAGCCATCACTGTTAAATCTAGGGCTTGAGCCCTTCATGGCATAGCTTAATCTTGACTTGGCGAAAATAAAATCCAATTGACCCAAGCAGTCCACCGTTATTTGCAATTCTTCTTTTACTGCAAATATTTGCTTGGATATGGCCGCCAAAATCGCTTCAATCTCTTTTTTCTCTTCCAATTGAACTTTTCTCAGCTCATTATTCATTTCCACTATAGCTATGGGTTCAATAAATAAAGTTGCACCACTGGCCGATTGATCGTGAATCAAACCTGGAAAACGGGAACGGTATTCTTGCTTAACAGGTAAAACATAGCGATCATTTCTGATAGTAATTAAGTTCTCCTGCAACTCTTTTTGGAATTCCCCCGACCTGAGAATTTGTTCCAATTTACCCTTAATGCCATTTTCCAGGTTATGAAGTTTTCTCCTAATACCGGCTAATTTTTGCGAAGCATCATCTTTTATTTTTCCGTCTTCCCCGATGGATTTGCTGATCTCTTTTTCCAAAAGGTTTAGCTCGCAGAGTCTAGAGCTGATATTTTTCAAAATAACAAATTCCTCTTTTGCTTTTTCAAAAAACCTTTTTATTTTTCTGCCGGCCTGTAGCGTATCTAATACCTCCAGCAATTCTGTAGGATTAAGTACCCCTTCTTTTTCTACCCTCCACAGGTAGTTACGAATATCCCTAATGCCCCCCAAAGTAAAAACGGGATAAAGACGTAAACAATTAACAGCTTCGCTTGTTTCTTTTTGCCGGTTAAATATTTCTTCCAGGTTATCGGAAGGGGAAAGGCTTGCAACCCAATCCTTCCCCAGTGAAGATGAACACATTTCCTCTAAACGGCCCAGTATCTTAGGTAGCTCTAATTTTTCCGTATTGAAATGAAGCATTTATTTTTCACATCTTTCATTTCTGTTCATAATAAACCAGTCAAAAACCTGACACTAAAAAGGTTACTGCCTTTTCACCCTAATTAAACCGGAACAGTTTAAAACTTCTATACCTTTAGCTTCAAGGTCGTCTAAAAACAAATTCATACCTAAGGAATCACTGGAAATATGTCCGGCTACCACCACATTTAAATGAGCCTTTTCTGCCTCTTTACGGTGTTTTTCCGACATATGCATGGAAACGATAGTGCCAACACCGGCTTGCGCTAACTTTTCAAAGGAAGACTCCGATCCGCTTGTTCCTCCGGTCATATCAATTGTTATTTTCCCGCACTTTCTCTCTTCGCTACCCACAAAAACCATGGGCCCCGCATTTGCCTTAACCGCTTCGGCATATTCAGGTATTTCTTTTAAGGATTTTATTAAATCACCCACTGTTCTCGGTCCCTTTTCCTCTAAATATTGAGTTAAATAAGTACTTACCATATTATCCGCCGGGGTATGGACACACATAAAACCCAAACCCAGCAAACGTGCGGCGTCAACAGCCCTATTGTGGTTTACAGGTGAAAGGCTTCTTTTGACTTCATTAATTCTGCTGCTCATAATACTTTCCGCCACATTAATGGGCACACCCAAGAGTTCCAGTAAATCCTCTTGTAAATGCATTACATCGTGCAAGGCAGCCAATGCCTTCCCCTCGGGATGATGAGCTAAAACAAGGTCAATATTTTGAAGCCTATCTGCTAAAAGAATTTCACCTACTTCCATATCAATACCGGCCAAAACTCTTTTAATTTGCCGATCTTCATCGCCCGCCAAGATTCTGGTATCACTATAAGGGTTATTTAACCTTTCCAAGTCAAACTCTTGCTTTTTGACCTCTGTCAACTCTTGATACTTCTCTTCTTTTACCTTTAATTCCTTTTCCACTGAAGCTAATCCTCGCGGATCATTTTCCATCCCCAGCTTGATGGCTAATTGATAAATCTCTTTTAATCTCACAGGTTAACACTCCTTCTTATTTTTTTGAAACATATTGATTATCCTTGATATAAAACCTCAAAGGCAAATCTGCTGCTTTCGTAATTCCTACTCTAGTTGTAGTGTAGATAACCTCACCGACTGACAAACCATGACGGCTGACACCTATAACACCTTCGGCTAATGATAAACCATCGTGTTCCTTTTTTATTCCTAAGGCTTGCACCAATTTGGCAGGACCGCTACATAAATCCCTAAGATTATACCTGCCTCTCCTCCTTTGCATCAGTTCGACACCTTCCAAAGGCTCTAGGGCTCTAATCAGCACCGCGGAACCTATTTCCGGCAATTCTGTAGTAATATTAAAACAGTGGTGAACACCATAAATCTGGTATATATATGCTTTTCCTGCCCGGGCAAACATGGTCCGACACCTGGGTGTTACGCCCCTAAACGAATGGGAAGCGGCATCCCCTTCACCCAAGTAGGCCTCGGTCTCTACAATCCGACCCAGGGTAAGATTTATTCCATCAAAATGAAATAATAACTGGCCTAATAATTCCTTGGCAACTGTAACAGTATCTCTTTGATAAAATTTCTGCGGCAATAGTTTTTGCAAATACTTTTCTTTTTTTATCATTTCTCTCCCTATACCTCTGTCTGATTTTTTGCGTTATGGGAAGGGCTACCTCCGTTTTTATTGTATCCAAAATTTTTTAAGTTGAACAACAAAACCTCATTAAAATGAGGTTTTGTTTTCGAAGCTTGAATCATCTTACCTAATTTTTGTCTCTTCAATCAAATCTATTAATTCTTCGTGTTCAGCCTGTACCTTAAACAATTCATCAGTTAGATTTAAAGCGGCAAGAACTGCAACCTTATAAGGACTCAAAATCTGGTTCTTTCGTTTAATCTCTCTCATTTTTTCATCCAGATGTGAAGCCAAGCTTTTTACATAGTCCCCATCTTCGTGACTCCTTACTATATATTCCTGATCAAAAATTGTAACAGAAATCCTTTTTTTCTCCCTTTTTTCGAATAACATCGGTTTAAGCCTCCTTATTCCAGTTACCTATATTTTTATTCGCTAGAACAAGGAGAAATCCTGCTACATATCAATTACCCTGGTTATCTAAACTCCGCTTTCAATTCATTTTTAATTGCTTCTCTTATTTTTTCATGTACTTCTGTTACTTCTTTATCTGTCAAAGTTCGACTCCGGCCTTGGTAGGTGATACCATAGGCCAAGCTTTTATACCCTTTAGTAATTTGAGACCCCCTGTAAACATCAAACAACTCGAAACTTGAAACTAAATCTCCCCCTACTTTTTTAATTATTTCTCCAATTGCAAGGGAGCTGACTTCCTCTGATAGTAAAATAGCCATGTCACGAGTGACACTAGGAAACTTGGGAATAGGCTGATAATAGAATTTTTCTTTTTCAAGCTCTATCATGAGTTGAAGATCTAAATGGGTAAGATAAACTTTTTGGGCTAATCCAAAGGTTTCCTGAACCTTGGGATGCAATTCACCCATAGCTCCGATTTGGCGATCTCCGACGAAAATAACGGCCGAGCGCATCGGGTGGAAAATTCCTTTCTCTACCAAAGGCTGAAATTGCGGGGTTTTCCTCATTAAGCCTTTGATAAGCTTTTCTATAATACCTTTTAAATAGTAGAAATCAAAATTTTGAACGGGCCAAGACCAACCGGGATTGAACTTGCCGCTAATCAAGGCCGCAAAATGAAGACGCTCTTGGGGTAAAATACCGGTTAATGTCGGCAAGTATACCCTTCCAACTTCAAAAATAGCTAAATCCTTTTGTCTGCGATTAAAGTTCCTTTCGCAAACTGAAAGCAAACCGGGTATTAAGGTAGTTCTCATTACACTTTGCTCCTCCGATAATGGATTCGCCATTTTTATAGTTTCAACCCAGGCATTTTCCGATGACAAATTCAACTTATCGCCGAAGTCAGGGTTAATAAAGCTGTAAGTGACTACCTCAGTTAAACCAAGGTTTGCAGCCTGATTTTTAATTTCTTCCTCCAATGATTGCAATGGCGTCTTTTGCTCCGGCCTCATTTCGCTATAAGGCAAGGTCGCCTCAATATTGTTATATCCATAAAATCTGGCAACTTCTTCAATTAAATCTATTTCCCGCGTAATATCCTGCCTATAACTTGGAATAAGGTAACTAAGCTGGTCTTCCGTTTCGTCTGTAACCCTAAAGTTCAATTTTGCCAATAACTCTTTAATTTTTGACGTGCTTAAGGAAACACCTAAAATCTTATTGACCCGTGCTGTTCTCAGACCTATGATAGGGGCCTCCCAAGGAACGGGGTAAACATCTATTTTACCGCCACTGCTTGTATCTGTTGTCAACCCAGCCAACAGTTCAAAGGCTCTACAAGCAGCAAAAAGGGCCCCTTCCTTATCTACACCCTTTTCAAAGCGAGAAGATGCCTCAGAGCGCAGACCTAGTTTCCTAGCTGTTTTTCTTACGGACATATTTTCAAAGTGAGCCGATTCCAACAATACTGTCCTAGTTTGACTAGTTACCTCCGAATCCAAGCCACCCATAACACCGGCAATTGCAACCGGACCATTGTCATCTGCAATCAAAAGCATTTCCGAGTCTAATTTACGCAGGTTGCCATCAAGAGTCACTATTGTTTCACTTTCTTTTGCACGGCGTACAATAATTTTATTTCCCACCAATTTATCAAAGTCAAAGGCATGGAGTGGTTGCCCGGTTTCCAGCATCACATAATTAGTCACATCAACTACGTTATTAATTGGTCTCATTCCGCCTGCTAAAAGACGTTCCTGCATCCACCTCGGTGAAGGGCCCAGTTTTATCTTGTCAATTTTAAGAGCAATGTAACGGTTGCAAAGACTCTCGTCTTTAATTGTTACCGTAAAAGGAAATCGCCCCTCAATTCCTTCTGGGTTAATCTTAGGTAACCTTAATTTTTCTCCGCAAATTACAGCAACCTCTCTGGCTACATTTATCATACTAAGGCAATCTGCTCTATTGGGAGTCAGCTCCAACTCAAAAATATAATCATCGAGGCCAAAGTAATCAGTTACGGACATACCTATAACAGCATCGTCCCCAAGTATTAGTATCCCCGGCTCCTCCTGCTGAAGGTTTTGAGGTATATCTAATTTTAATTCTTCAGCGGAACATAACATACCATCAGAAGAAATCCCTCTAAAATTAGCTTTTTCGATCTTAATTCCGTTAGGCAGTAAAGCACCTACCAATGCTACCGGTACCGTTATGTTCTTTTTTATGTTGGGTGCACCCGTAACTATTTGTAAAACATTATTACCTACATCTACGGAACAGACAAACAACTTTTCGGCATTTGGATGGCTACTAACTTCTAAGATTTTGCCGACAACCACATTTTCTATTTCTTGAGCCAAATATTCCAGCTTATCAACTTCCAAGCCACTCATAGTAAGTTTTTCCGCTAATTCACCAGGTGAAATATTAATATTCACATATTCCTTTAGCCAATTATATGATACCCGCATACCTTACCCTCCGCTAATCAAATTAATTAAAATTGCTCTAAAAAGCGTAAATCATTATCAAATAACAGTCTCAGATCATCTATACCGTATTTAAGCATCGCTATTCTTTCCACACCCATACCGAAGGCAAAACCGGTGACCTTTTCCGGGTCATAACCGGTCATTTCTAAAACCTTAGGATGAACCATACCAGAGCCCAAGATTTCCAGCCAGCCAGTATTGGAGCACACTCTACAGCCTGCACCATTGCAAATAATACAGGAGACATCAACTTCGGCACTGGGTTCGGTAAAGGGGAAATAGCTAGGGCGTAAACGTATTTCCCTGTCTTCCCCGAAGATTTTTTTAATAAAAGCAAGTAGCGTTCCTTTTAAATCTCCGAAGGTAATATTTTCGTCAATTAAAAACCCTTCTACTTGATGAAACATTGGCGAATGGGTTGCGTCATCATCCCTTCTAAAAACCTTGCCCGGTGCTATGATTTTTACCGGAAGCCGGGGTGCCATTTTTTCATAGACTCTGATTTGGACAGGCGATGTATGAGTCCTAAGTAAGATATCATCTGTAATATAAAAAGAATCCTGCATATCCCTAGCCGGATGATTTTTAGGGATATTAAGGGCTTCAAAATTATAATAATCCAATTCTATTTCCGGGCCTTCCGCAATGCTAAAGCCCATTGTCACGAAAATATTTTTAATTTCATCAAGTACCTGAGTCAAAGGATGCTTTCTGCCTTGGAAAAAGTTTATTCCCGGCAAGGTGACATCTATTCTTTCTTCTCTAAGCTGAAGCTGCTGCATTTCTTCTTTCAATACTGCCAGACGATTGTCTAAAATGGTTTCCAATTTTTCCTTGATTTCATTAGCATATTTACCAATCAAAGGCCGTTCCTCAGCGCTTAATTTACCCATACCTCTAAGGATTTGGGTTAAGGCACCTTTTTTGCCGAAGTAATTAATTCGCAACGCCTCTAATTCTTCCCGATTTTTTGCATTATTAAATTCAGCCGTTGCTTCCTGGGCAATTTTTTTTAATTGTTCTTTTGGCATTCAAAAACCCCCTTAAAATACATAAAAGCCTTCATCCCAAGGGACGAAAGCTTCCTTCCGTGGTACCACCCTAATTGACCAAAGGCCAACTTAGATTCCGATAACGGGGAATACCCGATAGAGTCTACTTTAATGTTCAACTCCCGGCTCCCGGGCGAATTTCATCAGTCTTTCTTAAACAATGCTTTCAGTCAAGGCATCATTTCCCTGGTAAGAAAGGATCTAATTACTATTCCCTATCATAGCCTTTAGCCTATTGCATGATTAAACGACGATACATAATATAAGCGGTGACCGAACCTGTTTTCTCGAAAATCCTCCACAAAAAATCGGCGGGCAAAAACACCTACACCACAACCTTTCAGCAAATTTGGGAGAAATTCTAAAGCGATTATAACATACCCCTTTTCATAAATCAAGAAAGTCAAGCCAACTTCCGATAGCTGAAAGGAAGAAAACCATTAAATTTATAAAGTCATAGTCTGACGGACCCGCTCAAACAATAGAATACCTGCAGCTACTCCCGCATTTAGAGATTCCGTCCCTCCGGGCATCGGGATAACTAATTTTATCTTAGACGAGGAAGACAGCTTGGCACTGGGGCCTTGGGCTTCACTGCCAATGACCAGGGCCATTCCTTGCATGAAATTCCAACAATAATAGGGCATATCACCATGGGAATCCGCCACAACCAAGGGTAGATTTAACCTTTGACAATTATGTATAATTTCCCCATGAGAGGCATCTTGTTTAAGTTTCATTTTAAAAGAGGTACCCATAATGGAACGAAGGGCTTTGTCATTATACAAATCCACTGTCCCCTTGGTCAGCACAACCCCATCCACACCTGCCGCGGCGGAGGTTCTGATAATGGTACCCAAATTACCGGGATCTTGTATTCCATCAAGTATCACCAGAAAGGACTGCTGATTTAGGTTCATCTCTTCCCAAGAAGCTTCATCTTTTTTTAAAACCATCAGAACCCCTTGAGTTTCCTTGGTCTTGCTTAAACTCTCAAAAACGGTATCGGTTACCTGAAAAATCCTTACGCCTCTCTCCACAGCCATCTCTATCAGACCCTTACTTTCGGTCTTAGCCAAAAAACTATCGGCCAGCACCAAATATAGCGGCCCTTTTGCCTGCCTCAGGGCTTCCGACACAACAATTCTGCCTTCTATTGTATAGGCCGCTTCCGCATCTCGAAATTTTCGTAGGCTCAGAGACCTGACAAACTTAAGAATTTGATTATTTTTAGATTCCAATTTAATGATCATTTCTCCACCCTAAAAAAGGTGACTTCGAAGTCACCTTTTAAAATTATACCCGTGATTTAGTTTTAGCAATATCAACCAACTCACTGAAAGCCTTTGCATCATTGACAGCTAAATCCGCCAACATCTTTCTGTTTACATCTACCCCCGCCTGTTTTAGCCCGGCAATAAAGGTACTATAAGAAAGGCCATTCATTCTAGCAGCTGCATTAATTCTAGCTATCCATAACTTTCTAAAATCACCTTTTTTCTTCTTGCGATGAGCATAAGCATATGATAAAGATTTCAACACCTGCTGATTAGCAGGCCGAAATAACTTAGACCTGGCTCCATAATAACCTTTTGCCAATTTTAATACCTTTTTATGCCTTTTACGAGCAACAGTGCCCCTTTTAACCCTTGGCATCTTGAAAACCTCCTTGTTTATACCTTAATACAACAATTATTTGTAAGGAATTAATTTTTTAATGTTTTTTGCTTCAACAGGGCTAATTAGACCACTTTGACGCAAGTTTCTTTTTCTTTTTTGAGACTTTTTTCCCAATATGTGGCTTTTATAAGCCTTGGACCTTTTAACTTTACCTGTTCCCGTAACTTTAAATCTTTTCGCAGCGCCGCGATGAGTTTTCATTTTTGGCATTCAAAATTGCCTCCTCTCAAACTTCAGTTTTAGGTACTAGAATCATAGTCATATTTCTACCTTCAACCTTTGGTGGCTTTTCTACGGTTGCTATATCGGACAATTGTTCTGCTAATTTAAGACATAGCTCTCTCCCCAGCTCAGAGTGAGAGATCTCCCGACCCCTGAACATGATGGTAACCTTTACCTTGTCCCCAGCCTCTAAAAACCGGATTGCGTTTCTGGCTTTAACCTGGAAATCATGTTCTTCAATAGCCAGCCGAAATTTTACTTCTTTAATATTAATTACCTTTTGCTTTTTACGCGCTTCCCTATCCCTTTTGCTTTGTTCAAAACGATATTTTCCGTAATCCATAATACGACAAACGGGTGGCTTCCCATTAGGCGCTACTTCTACCAAATCCAAACCCTTATCTTGTGCTATTCTCAAGGCATCCCTAACAGGCATAATGCCCAGCTGTTCTCCATCATCACCAACCAGCCTTACTTCCCGGACACGGATTTCCTCGTTGACTCGCAAATCTTTACTAATATCATGTCACCTCCAAATAGTGCAAGCTAAACACAAAAAATGCGAATGGCCTATCCATCCGCATTCTGATTTAATCAGACTGAAACCAATAAATTTCTACCTTATCAACAACCCATCATGGCATTATAAGGTGAGAAGCGGACGGCTTCTACTTTTTGTTAGCAAGCTTTTTTAATATATTAACATATAAAAGATTAGTAGGTCAATAGCAAATATAGTTTTAAATAGCGATGTTTTTTAAACAAAACAGAACTGCACAGCTAGGATTCCTTTTGTGTTATTTCCCTTTTAATCTTTTTTAAAAAATCTTCTGCGGTACTTACACCTATGTCCCCCTTCGATCGCTCGCGCACCGAAACCAAATGCCCTTCCACTTCTTTATCCCCAACTACCAGCAAATAGGGAACCCTTTCCAATTGGCCCTGGCGGATTTTAAAACCAACCTTTTCATTTCTATCATCCACTTCCACCCTAACACCCTTAAGTTCCCATTCACTCTTTCTTTGGTAACAATAATCGGCGTGTCGGTCAGCAATTGGTAAAAACCTGACCTGTACCGGCGCTAGCCAAAGGGGAAAAGCACCGGCATAGTGCTCAGTGAGAATACCGATAAACCTTTCAATACTGCCATAGATGACTCGGTGAACCATCACGGGGCGATGTCTTTGTCCATCCGCCCCGACATAGGTTAGATCAAACTTTTCCGGCATTTGAAAATCCAGCTGAATTGTACCACATTGCCAGGTTCTGCCTAAAGAATCTTTTAAATGAAAATCTATCTTGGGGCCATAAAAGGCTCCGTCCCCTTCATTGATTTTATACTGAATCCCTTGCTCCCCCATTGCCTTTGCTAACGCTTCGGTTGCCTGTTCCCAATCCTCGTCGCTTCCCATAGCTTTTTCAGGCTTCGTTGAAAGCTCCACATGATATTCAAAGCCGAAGAGTTTGTAAAAACGGTCTACCAAAGCAATTACTCCTTTGATTTCCTCAGTAATCTGTTCAGGTAGCATAAATAAATGCGCATCATCTTGAGTAAAAGCCCTAACTCTCATTAAACCATGCAATACACCGGATCTTTCATGGCGGTGAACTAAACCCAGTTCACCCAATCTAAAGGGAAAATCCCTATAGCTATGCTGTTGAGATTTATAAACCAACATGGCTCCGGGGCAGTTCATAGGCTTGATGGCATATTCCTGCTCATCAATGGTTGTAAAATACATATTTTCCTGATAATGATCCCAGTGACCGGAACGCTCCCACAGACTGCGATTTAAAATAATTGGTGTTTTTATTTCCAGATAACCGGCCTTTCTGTGTTCTTCCCTCCAAAAGTCTTCCAATTCATTTCTTAAAATCATCCCATTGGGATGAAAAAATGGAAAACCAGGACCTTCCTCCGCTAGGGAGAATAAACCCATTTGTGTCCCTATTTTTCTGTGGTCTCTCTTTTTTGCTTCCTCGAGTTTAAACAAGTATTCATCCAGATCCTTTTGCTTGGCAAAACTGGTGCCGTAAATCCGCTGAAGCATTGGATTATCTTGTCTTCCGCGCCAGTATGCCCCGGCTAGACTCATTAGCTTAATAGCCTTAATTTTTCCGGTGCTTGGGATGTGGGGGCCGGCACATAAATCAATAAAATCACCCTGGCTATAGAAGCTGATAATTGCGTCCTCGGGCAGATCTTCAATTAATTCGACCTTATAAACCTCACCTTTTTCTTTGAAAAATTGAATAGCTTCATCCCTGGGCATTTCTTTTCTGTCGTAGGGATAATCCTCCTTGGTAATGCGTTTTATTTCTTCCTCTATTTTAACTAAATCCTCCGGTGTAAAAGTAATCTTTGAGTCAAAATCATAGTAAAAGCCATCTTCGATTGCAGGCCCAATTGCTAAAGCCACATCAGGAAACAAATGCTGAACCGCTTGTGCCATTACATGAGCCGAGCTGTGTCTGAAAACATCACGGCCTTCCTCGTCTTCAAATGTTAGTATTTCCAAGCGACCGTCTTCCTTAGGTTTTAAAGAAAGGTCCACTAGTTCGCCATTCCACTTGGCCACGATTGCCTCTTTTGCCAGTCGGGGGCTGATTGATTTGGCGATCTCTTGTAGGTTTAGCCCTGCCTCAAAAGTACGTTTTTCGCCATTAATTAATTCCACTATAATACTGGTCATACAAATACCTCCTAAATAAAATAAAAACCTAACATCCCTTTGGGACGAAAGATTTTTTCGCGGTTCCACCCAAGTTGAAGCAATGCTTCCCCTTTGTTTTTAATAACGCTTTAGCGGCAAGGCTTACTGAGTTTTCGGCCCTGCGACTCCGGGGCGGTTTTATCAAATTATCACTAAAACAGCTTCCAGCCGAGGCCATTTCTCTCTAAAAGTGAATGTATTATGATAAGCTCCCTTTCATCATCTTTAAACTATTTTATTAAATAGATAATATATTTTTCCCGCCTAATTGTCAACCAAAAAAATAACCGATCAACAACTGGATTAAACCTATCAAAAAGCC
>JBBAFB010000025.1:0-18917 GCA_041655595.1 Bacillota bacterium | reverse complement strand
TCTATGCTTTCTGGAAAGAGGTTGATTTGGTATCTGCTTTCACCTTGTATGTAATCCATAATTATCACCTTTTTCGATAGTTTATATCTGGATTCTATCATATTCGGCTAAATTATGGAATCCCTTTAGGGAGTTTTCACACAGTCTGACGTTTTGTTTGCCACCTCAGTTTAGAGAAGTCAAAAAGTCATCTTTGTCCATTATCTTGCTATCTTGTGATAAAATAGATCCGAGTGATTAGGAAAAGTACCCTAAAAGAAAAAAATTAGGTATAAGGGGATCTATTTGAATGGTAAAAATAAAGGAAGAGCAACAGCTACAGCTTCGTTTCACACCAGAAGGCTTTATTATTGAGGAGGGTGGCAAGCTATCCGAAGCCGTTGGTCCTTGGTTAGATAAATTTAAAAAGGATAAATACAAAACTTTGTTTGAACTAAGTTTCTTACCGCAGGAGAAATGGTTTTCCCCTCCTTTGGGATACCTTCATTATATTGGGGAATCCTTACTTAAAAAAGTCAGTCAACAACCGGATTTGGAGCTGAACAGGGATACCATCGGGGTGGACCTAAGCGATGAAGAAATCGAAAGATTTAAAGAGGAAGCTCCCTTTGCAATTGGTTCGGAATATGTCGATGAAAACTGGCTTCGGAATCTTTGGGGGGCCTTGTTTGCTGTTTTTCAAAAAGAGATAAAAGCATTCGATGGCACAGTTAAACGGTTTTTTGCAGAACACAACTCTAATCTCAATATCGTTGGCAGGGTGTTTTTTCACTTGGTGGAAAGTAATGAGGAAGAATGGCCGTTTGCTTTTATGGCTACTTATTCTACTAAAAAAGTTAAAAGCAAAAGGGCTGTTCACACTCCTTTAAAAAATGCTCTCACAGAATTTGAAGGGCAGGAAAAAAAGCTGCTTAGCTTAATTTCAGCGGTAATTAAAGCAGCAGATAAAAGCAATTTTATCTCAGAGCTATTAGAAAGCGGGGAGTTATTTTCACCTATCAAATTGACTGCAGCGGAGGCTTATACAGTTTTAAGGGAAGTAACACTTTATGAGGAAGCCGGCATAATGTGCAGGATACCGAATTGGTGGCGTAAAAAAAGCAGTTCCCTTGGTTTGGCTGTTACAGTGGGTGAAAAAGAGCCTCCCATGTTGGGGCTGGATGCTATTTTGGATTTTTCTTTGACCTTCAAGCTTGGGGATCAGTTTCTAACTAAAAAAGAGTTGAAGGAATTTCTAAAAATGTCGGAGGGTTTGGTGAGATATAAAGGCAAGTGGGTTGAGGTCAGTAAAAATAAGTTGGAAGCCTTGCTGCAGGCTTTTGATAAAATAAGGGATCAGCTTGGCGAGGAGGAGTTTTCTATAGGGGAAGCCTTGCGTCTTGAGTTAATGGGGAGGGAATTTTTAAGTATTCCCGAGGAAGAAATAGAAATTTCCATTACTAATGGACAATGGTTAAAAACCATGAGGACAAATTTAAGTCAACCACATAGGTTACCAAAGGTGGCTACTACACCTTCTTTTAGCGGGAACCTAAGACCCTATCAAGAAAAAGGCTATCAATGGCTTTCTCAAATGTCCAGGTTAAACCTGGGTGCCTGCCTGGCGGATGATATGGGGCTAGGGAAGACCATTCAGATGATTGCCTTTTTGGAATATGTTAGGGTCAATTTTGGGGGACAAGCCCTCTTGGTGTTACCCGCCTCTTTGCTCGGCAACTGGCAAAAGGAAATAGATAGATTTGCTCCCAAAATGCCCTATCAAATATTGCATAAAAGTGCTACAAAAGGGCAGGAGAGGCCAGAGATTAAAAAGGGCTCTTTTTTATATATTACGACCTATGGCATGGCAGCCAGGCTTGATGAGCTAAAAAACAGAGTCTGGGATCACCTTATTTTAGATGAGGCCCAAGCCATTAAAAATCCGAGAACCAAACAGACAAAGACTATCAAACAAATTCCGGCAAAGACCAGGTTTGCCCTGACTGGTACTCCGATAGAAAACCGCCTAGGGGATCTCTGGTCATTATTTGACTTCTTAAACCAGGGACTTTTGGGAACACCGAAGGAGTTTACCAAATTTACTGCAGAACTTAAGGAAAAAAGCGGTGGATATAGTCGTTTACGCCAGGTGGTACAGCCTTTTATTTTGCGCAGGCTAAAAACCGATAAAAACATCATCACGGATTTACCGGATAAGTTAGAAATAAACTCCTACACAACTCTAACTGATAAACAAATTGCTCTTTATAGACAATTAATTCTTCAAATAGAGAAAAAACTGGAGGAGGTGGCGGGGATTGAACGAAAAGGGCTGATTTTGGCCTCAATTATGAAATTTAAACAAATTTGTAATCATCCGGATCAATATGTTGGCCGGGAGCAATTTAAACCTGAACATAGCGGTAAATTTCAGCAACTAAAGGAAATTTGTGAAACGATTAGAGAAAAACGTGAAAGGGTTTTAGTTTTCACTCAATTCAGGGAGATGGCGGAGCCTATATCCGATTATTTGACAGGGGTGTTCGAAAAGCAAGGTTTAGTGCTACACGGGGGCACACCGGTAAAAAAACGTGGGGAAATGGTGGATCAATTTAACGGGGAACAGTACGTCCCCTACATGGTGTTGTCCCTAAGGGCGGGCGGTGTGGGGCTAAATTTAACAGCCGCAAATCATGTGATCCATTTTGACAGGTGGTGGAATCCGGCCGTAGAAAACCAGGCCACCGACAGGGCCTTTCGCATAGGACAAACTAAAAATGTTATGGTTCATAAATTTGTGACAAAGGGTACCATAGAAGAAAAAATTGCTGCAATTTTAGAGGAAAAACAAAAATTGTCCGAGGATATCCTGGGTGAAGACGGAGAGCAATGGATTACTGAGTATAGTAATGAGGAACTGATGGAGCTATTTTCATTAGGTGGTGTTGGAGCGTGAGTTATGATGATTTTCCGACCTATGTCTCAGTTGGGGAGAAAAAGGCCAAGGCCGCAAAATCCTTGGAAAAATTAAAAAAGAAAAATGGGGATATAGAGCCGGTTATCATTGATGGCAGGACCCTAGCCAAAAGTTGGTGGGGGAAGGCATGGAACTTAAACCTGGAAAGTTATGCGGATTATGAGAATCGTATTGGCAGGGGCAAGAGCTATGTCCGCAATCATGCCGTACTGGATCTAAAAATATCCGGGGGAAAAGTAGCCGCCAAGGTTCAGGGTACTAGGGTGAGGCCCTATGATGTGGAGGTAGTGATTGATCCTTTGAATCATGCCAATTGGCAAAAAATTTTGGAACTGTGCAATCGCAGAATAGATACCCTAGAACAATTAACCGAGGGAAAGTTTCCCAAGGAATTGGCAATCATCTTTACGGATAAAAAATATGACATGTTTCCTTCTCCGCGGGAAATTCATTTCGACTGTAGCTGCCCCGATTGGGCTTACATGTGTAAGCATGTGGCCGCTACTTTATATGGAATTGGAGCCAGGTTTGATCAAAACCCGATGTTATTTTTTGAACTAAGGGGTATCAACGGGCAAGAATTGATTCGTAAATCCGTAGAACAAAAGGTAGAAAGTATGCTGAAAAATGCAGGCAGAAAAAGCGATCGGGAGATTTTGGAGCGGGATGTTGCCGATATTTTTGGTTTGTAGCCCGATATTTTTCATTTTTCAATTTACCTGGATGTACAATGTCTCAAATTTGATTGCAAAAAAAGCTGAGTTTTTTAGGGACTCGGCTTTTTTTTATTTACCTGGGCAAGCCGTTAATTAGAAAGCTGAGGGTGCCCGCCAGTCTTATCATGTAGCGGTAACTCTCCCAAGGGCATTGGAAGTTTTTCGTGGCATGGTAAAACAAAGGGATACAACAAGTTTATAGTTTCTTTATAATTCCCCTTTAAAATTGAAAAGGAATATAAAATTGGGAAGAGGTGTGGGGTATGTGCCAATTGATATTAGAGACAAAGGGTTTGGGCAAATACTACGGGAGGCAATGGGCAGTAAAAGATGTCTGCCTACAGATCCCTCGGGGAAAGGTTTATGGTCTACTGGGGCCAAATGGGGCGGGGAAAACCACAATATTAAAGATGCTGACGGGTTTAATAAAAGCAAGTAAGGGTGATATCATCGTTTTTGGCGAACCCTGGCAGCGTAAACATTTGGAAAGGATAGGGGCCCTGATTGAATCCCCGGCCCTGTATGGGAATTTAACTGCCGGGGAAAATCTATTAGTTCACACTAAGCTTTTGAGGATACCAAGCAAAAAAATCTTTGAAGTGCTGGAGCTTGTGGGCCTGGAGAATACAGGCCAGAAACTTGTTTCTCAGTTCTCTTTGGGCATGAAACAAAGGCTGGGGATCGCCATAGCCTTAATCGGAGAACCAGAACTGTTAATACTCGATGAACCGGCTAACGGTCTTGATCCGGTGGGGATCCAGGAGCTGAGAGAATTGATTGGCTCATTTCCCCAAAGGGGAATGACAGTCATTTTATCCAGCCACATACTGGCAGAGGTATCTCAAATTGTTGATTGCATTGGCATCCTTAGTGAAGGCATGTTGAGGTATCAAGGTGAAATAGATAGGAGGCAGGATTTGGAAAAGCTATTTATGAAGGTAATCAGGGGGGAGATAAATGATTAACATAATTCAATCCGAATTTTTGAAATATAAAAGAACATTCACCAAAAAACTAATTGTTTTCGCCCCCTTACTGTTTAGCTTAATTGCCCTTCCCCAAAGGCTGTTTATGCCTGAGGATTACCTTGGGCCTTGGGAGCTGTTAATATCTATGATCTACAATTGGTGGCCGGTCATATTTGTTCCCTTAGGGATAGCATTGTTTGCTGCTTTGGTAGAATTTCGGGAAAAAAAGGCGGGAAGCTATCGAGGTTTATTGGTCCACAATATTTCCCCCGCTGGCCTTTGGATGGGTAAGATAGCAACGATGTCAGGGCTTGCCTTTCTGACCACTGTTACTCTTATTATTGTGATAATAATTTCTGGATTAATCGCCGCCAAGGGGCCCATCCCCTGGTTTGAAATTTTTGCCGGTGGGTTTCTCATATGGCTGGTATCCCTTGCACTTATACCCATACAATTGTGGGCGGCTACCTGGAAAGGAACATTTTTTAGTATGGCGGTGGGATTTTTGGGGCTTATCCTGGGTGTTTGGACCGCTCCCAAATCATCTTGGCTATATGTGCCCTGGAGTTGGTCCACTAGATTGATGTGCCCCCTTATAGGAGTTCATCCCAATGGCACGATGTTGGACGCTATGGATTCTCTCAGAGATTTCTCCGTAATACCGAGGGGAATCGTTGTATCAATAATTACGTTTCTTGGTGCAAGTGCTTTAACTGCGTACTGGTTTAGCCGGAGGGAGGTGAAATGATGGGGATTTTGTTAGCGGAATGGCTGAAAACTAAACGCACGCCTTTCAGGTGGTTGGTATTTTTGGCCCCCGTAATTTTTGCGGCCCTGCTGATCGGATACTTTTCTCTGGGCTCTTTAGCAGCCAATGCCTCTTTAACTGCCTTTCAAATATTTTTTGAAACCTGGGCAGTCCTGGTTATCCCTATGGGTATCGGTTTGGTATCAGGCCTGGTGGTACAGCAGGAGGAACTGGCAGGAAGTTTTAACGGGCTATTAGGGAGCAAACCGGCCCGGTATAAAACCTATTTTGGCAAGCTGGCTATGTTGGTTTTTGCCTTAGCCACAGGTACTTTGATCGCTTTATTTTCACTGCTAGCGGGTTTAAGCATTATTTTAAAAATATCAATATCCATGGAGGCTTTTCTTGGGGCGACTATTATGGTAATTCTGGGTGCCATTCCAATACTTACATTCCATTTGTGGATCGGTCTTGCCTGGGGAATGGGAGCAACAATCGGAATCGGCGGAGCGGGGGTCCTGGCGGCGGCGCTAATGGCTACCAGCCTAGGGGATAGTGTATGGCAATTTGTTCCTTGGGGGTGGCCTGTACGATTGTCCATGCTATCGGGATCCTATCTGTTACTTGGGTCCGGTGCCAACTTTTCGGATTTTTCGATCAGGCAGGGGACTGTCGGTTTGGTGTTTGCGATAATATTTTTTGTGGTCATGTTGCTGGGGGGCTTGGCCTGGTTTAGTAAGTGGGAAGGAAGAGAGGCGTAAGGGTAGAAAATAGCTGGATGGGGGTGAGCTGATGAACAAAATTTTAATCATAGATGATGAAGAAGATCTGACGATGCTTTTGGAGGATGAACTAGGGGCAAGAGGTTACGGGGTGATTGTCGCCTTAGATGGAGAAGAAGGAATAAGGTTGGCAAAAAACCAGCAGCCGGACCTAATCATATTGGATATTATGATGCCTGGAGTTAACGGTTTTGATGTCTGCCGGGCAATAAGGGATGATGTTCTTTGTCCAATCATTTTCCTCAGTGCAAAGCAATCGGAAACCGACAAAATCAAGGGGTTAAACCTTGGCGGAGACGATTATATTGTTAAACCTTTTGGATTAAAGGAATTGATAGCTAGGGTGGAGGCAAATTTGCGGCGGGAAAAACGATCCCTATATATAAACGCTGAAAACAAACGCTCTAAACTTTACTTTGGTGAATTGAGCATTGATTTAAGAGGGCGTGCAGTCAAAATAGGCGATCGGGATATTGCCCTTACAAAATGTGAATACGATATTGTCGAATTGCTAGCTCTTCACCCGGGACAGGTGTTTTCAAGGGATCATATTTACGAAAAGTTGTGGGGGTATGATTCAGAAGGGGATTCGGCTACCGTGGTGGAGCATGTTAAGAAGATCCGGGCCAAATTCGCTGCCATAATACCATCGGTTCAGTATATTTCTACAGTGTGGGGAATCGGATATAAATGGAATAAGGTTTAAGGAAGGGGCGAGGCAAAATGGAGAATAAACCTTTAGTAACTCAATTTAGGTTAAGCTTTTTTTGGATTATAATTGTCAGTATTCTTGCTACATCGGCAACCTATGTCTTTGCGGCTATTTTGTTTTACCAATCCTTAGATAAAAATATACAACCCGCGAATTTTTATGAAAAACAAATTCCCGAACTCGAAGCCTATATCCGAGAGCAAAATACCTCTTTGCTTTTACCGGCGGGGGAGGAGGGACTAAAAAACAGACTTCAGGGGGATGGGCTTTTCTATCAGGTTGTTGACGGGGGTGCAACTATATTATATGGCACAAATGAGGAACAGCTTTTTAGCTCAAGGGAGGACCTACATCAAAGGATAAATACCACCTTTAGCCATCGGGGCAGTTTCTTCCGGGTAGCACCCATTATTAATGACAGGGCGGAAATTAAAGGGGCTGTTGTCCTAGCATACCGACTAAATGTCTCGGCAGTGAATAGTTGGGGTTTTTGGGTGATTGGCATCCTGGCTTTAGCTTTGTTTTCTCCATTTCTATATATTATTCTCTTCACTATATTATTTTCCAGGGTTTTGGTGAAAAACATCAACAAACCCTTAAACCTTTTGTTGGGTGCTGCGGAAAAAATCAAGGAGAAGGACCTTGACTTTGAAATCAATTACCGGGCCAATAACGAGCTTGGCAGACTCTGTAGGGCTTTTTCCGAGATGAAAGAAGGGTTGGAGAGTTCCCTAGCTGCTCAATGGAAAATGGAGCGGGAGCGGGTGGAAATGGTAGAATCCCTGGCCCACGACTTAAAAGCCCCTCTATCGCTTATTAGGGGGTATTCGGAAGCCCTCATGGAAAACGAGGTAGGCGGGGGAGAAAAGCTATTTAAGTACCTTTCGATTGTCAAAGAAAATGTAGATAAAAGCACGGCCCTGGTTGAGCAGCTACAATATGTAGCGGATCTGGAAAACCCGGGCACCCAATTAGAACTAACCTTCGTAAATTTACAGGATTTTTTGAAACAAAAGCTGCAAGATTACGAGTTGGAAGCCAGGCAAAGGGACATAAAGATTGGGCTGAAGACATTTGGAAAGTTGCAAATCCCCTTGCGAATTGACGCAGATAAACTAGGTAGGATACTCGATAATATTGTCTTCAACAGTCTGGAATACACTCCTACAAAGGGTGAAATTATCATAAACGTATGCGCTAGTGGAGGATATGTATTTTATGAAATCAGCGATTCCGGCAAGGGGTTTAATCAAAGGGATCTTGACAGGGCTTTTGATCGATTCTATAGGGGAGATGAGGCCCGAGGCAGTAAAGGGGGCCATTCCGGTTTGGGACTATATATAGCAAAGCAATTGGCAGAGCAGCTAGGTGGTTCCATCAAATTAGGCAACAATAAATCCGGCGGAGCAGATATTACATTTAATCATAAGGTATTTTAAAGCGGCGTTGTTGATTGCTTTTGCTCTGTTAGGTGTTGAGGCACCCTTTGTCCTTTTTTCGGTTTTTGCGTATCTTTTTGTTGTTGGCTACCTGGCATGTAAATATATATGCCCATATTTTGTGCCTGCTAACGGTTGTTATTATTTGGCTCTTCTTAGATCATCAATCTCTATTTCATGGGTTAGGGAGCGAAGGGACAGACGTTCCAAAACCCTTTGTTGTTTTTCCTGAATATCTTTGATTTGGCTGACATCTTCCTTAAGGTCTACCAAATGGGCATTTGTTGTACCTACAATTTTAATAAGCTGGTGAAGGTGATCGCCCTGGCTTATTAGCATCGTCTTCATGGATTGCTGCTCGTCCTTCACAGACTTGAGATCGGCTTTTATGGTCTGCATCTCAGCCCTCATAGACTGTTGTTCAGCCCTCATAGCCTGCTGCTCGGCTTTCATAGCCTGCTGCTCGGCTTTCATAGCCTGCTGCTCGGCTTTCATAGCTTGCTGCTCGGCTTTCATAGCCTGCTGCTCGGCTTTCATAGCCCGCTGCTCAGCTTTCATAGCCTGCTGCTCAGCTTTCATAGCCTGCAGCTCGGCCCTCATGGACTGCATCTCAGCCCTCATAGCCTGCTGTTCTCTTTCTACCCTGTCAACTTTTTGATTAAGTTTGTTAAGACTATCGAGAATTTGATTTAATATTTTTTCCATGACATTTTTTCACCTCTCAAAAATATAATACCCTAAATAATGCAGTTTTGGAAGAACATTTATTAAAAGCTACTCATATTTTTCAAAAAGACCAATTCAATAAAAATTTTGTTATACTGTTAGCAGCAGACCAATTATTATGCCAAAGGAGGACTATATGAAATACGCTATTCTAAAAACCGGGTGGGGCTTTGTTGGAGCTATTGGCAGTGATAAGGGGCTTTTTTATTTAGCTCTTCCTAAGGAAAGTTATGAAGAGGCCTATGCTGAATTGACAAAAGAAAAGGATCTCGAAGCATTAACGGAGGATTTTAGTTTTTTCCACCCTTTGTATCGGGAACTGGAAAATTATTTGCAAGGAAAACCCTTTGATTTTGGGCAATTTCCCTTACTATGGGATCGGGTTACCCCTTATCGGCTTAAGGTATTAAAAAGGGCCCTAGAGATTCCCTACGGAGAAACAAGAACTTATAAATGGTTGGCGGAAGGGGCCGGTAATCCCAAGGGAGCTCGCTCCGCGGGGCAGGCTATGGCAACTAATCCCTGGCCCATAATTGTTCCTTGCCATCGGGTAGTAGGCTCTAATGGCAAACTAACCGGTTTCGGCGGGGGTATACCAATGAAAGAAAGATTATTGGCTTTGGAGTCGGGGAAAGATTAAAAAGTTGTTTGCTTGTTTTCGGATCATAGAAATTGTTTGCTGAGCCTAAAGCACTCTTTGAAAACACCTACATAGAATAAATGAGGTAGGTAAATTTCTAGAAAGGGGCTTTTGGTAAAAGTGACTAATATGGAAAAGTTTGAAAGGCTGCTAAATCTCGGTGATCCGTATTATACTGAAACAGCATATGGTTCCGCCCCAAACTTGCAACCCGGGCAATGGGAAACAAATTGGCCGGGGATGTGGCAGGGGCCGGGTATCGGCTTTGATCCCAATCAAGGGCCGGGACCGGGGGTAGGTTTCGGTCCCGGTGCTGACTTTGGTCCAGGTACGGGCTTCGGCCCCGGTGCTGACTTTGGTCCAGGTACGGGCTTTGGCCCTGGTACAGGCTTCGGTCCTGGTACAGGCTTCGGCCCTGGTACAGGCTTTGATCCTGGTATGGGCTTCGGGCCGAATATGGGTTTTGGGCCTGGTATGGGCTTTGATCCTAATCAGTGGAACTGCGGTCCCGGTGATCCAAACCAGTCTTGGGGGCCTCCCATGTCTAATCAGATGGCGGAATTGCTCAGGCTTGGCAGGGATACTAATGAATGCTGCCGACAGGTTTTACAAATGTTACGGCAGATGCAAAGTGCCCATGGTATAGATATTGAAGAGTAGATAGTTTGTTTTGTTAAAACAAGGCATCTCCGGCGGATGCCTTGTTTAGATTCTTTTGACAACGGATAGAGGTTTTGAAAAGTTTTCATGAGAAAAATTTCAGTTAAATGGTTTTCAAAAGGAGGTCGGTTTATGTTAAAATAATAAAGTAGGTTTGGTAAAGGGGTGCTGTTGTGACATTATTATTGGGCGTATTATTAATATTAGCTACTTTTTCTACTAAATTGTCATCCAAGCTGGGTATTCCCGGGCTAGTTGTTTTTTTGGCACTGGGGATGCTCTTTGGTAGTGATGGTTTAAAGTTAATCAATTTTGATGATCCTGTTTTAGCGCAACAAATAGCTGTTGCTGCTTTAGTGGTAATTTTATTTGAAGGTGGTTTTAGCACCAAAAGGCATCTGTTAAGGCAAACTGTAGGACCATCCCTAACCCTTGCTACACTGGGGGTGTTGGTCACTGCCGTGGCCTTGGGTCTAGTTTCTCATTTCGTGTTAGGGCTTCCTTTGCTGTTTGCCATGCTAATTGGATCCATTGTTTCCTCTACTGATGCGGCGGCAGTTTTTGCTCTCTTTCGTAATAAAAATGTAGAACCTAAAATTGCGGCCACCTTGGAAATTGAGTCCGCGGCTAACGATCCAATGGCTATTATCCTTACAGCTACTATGATTCAGGTAATTCAAGGGCAGTTAACAAGTCCGGGGCTCTTAATTCTAAATTTGTTATGGCAATTGGCGGCGGGGATGGCAATGGGTGCAGTAATAGGTGTTATAGGGCCTAGGATTTTTAATAGAGCCCACCTGGATAATAGCGGTTTTTATTATGTCCTAGTCTCCGGTCTTTGTGTTTTAAGCTACAGCTTGGCGGAGCTTATTTTAGGCAATGGTTTTTTAGCAGTTTTTATCACCGGTTATTTTCTGGGGAATGCCGAGTTTGTTTATAAGCAGGGACTCACCAGATTTATCGAGGGTATCGGCAATACCAGTCATGTGGTTCTTTTCCTTATGCTGGGACTTTTGGTTAACCCCGCAGAGTTGCTGACTTCCTGGAAAATAGGTATTTTAATTGCTTTGGCCTTGATTTTTATTGCCAGGCCTGTTGCAGTTTTCTTAATTACACCTTTTTGGAGATATTCTTTTAAAGGGATGACCTTTATGTGCTGGGGCGGTTTAAAAGGGGCTGTACCTATTGTTTTAGGCACCTATCCCTTAGTGGCAGGGTTACCTGAAGGTAGATTGATTTTTAATATCGTGTTTTTCGTTGTTTTGATATCTGCCCTAGTGCAAGGGGCGACAATGGATATAGTTGCTAAAAAACTGGGCCTTTTGGGGGGCAATAAAAGGGCTCCCATGCATACCATAGAATTAGTTTCTTTAGCAGAATGTGATTTTGAAATGCTTCAGTTTGAGGTTGCCGAATCATCTCATTTGGTAGGTAAGAGCTTAACGGAAGTAGCTTTACCCAAAAATAATTTAATTACTGTAATTGTGCGGGGCAAAGGAATTATTGCCCCTAGGGGAAATACTAAAATTAAAGCAGGTGATATCCTGCATATTTTGGTTCATCAGGATAGCAAGGCTAAATTGTTAGATTTTTTAGAACCGGAAATCATCTTGGAATACGCCTAAATCGGAATAATTTTTTTCAAGAGAGTGTCTTTGCTTCCAAAGGTTATTAAAATCAATATTTTGCAGAGCAGTTAACAGCCTTTCCCTAAATTGCGGGTAATCAAGGGATAATTGGTTTACTAATTGCCGCATCTTTTGTCTTTGCGTAGCCTTCGAGGCCGGGCATGGGTTTTCAACCACAGGAAATTTTTTGTTGTTGGCAATGGATAAGACTACCTGTTGGGGCAAATAAACCATGGGTCGTATTAAGGTCAAGCCTACTCTATTTAAAAAAATGGCGGGTAAAAAGCTGCCTAGTTTTCCGGCAAATAATAAATTCATTAAAAAGGTTTCTGCCACATCATCCAAGTGGTGGCCCAGCGCTACCTTATTGCAGCCTAAGCGTAATGCAGCCTGGTGCAGTGCGCCTTTTCTGAGCTTGGCACAAAGGGAGCAAGGATTTTTTTCCTGTCTGACTTCAAACACTATTTCACTGATTTGGGTTTTCTCTAAATGAAAGTCAATGGTTGCTTGCTGGCAATAATTTTTCAGGGCCAGCCAATTTGCACCTTGTCCCAAATCTAGAGTGATAGCAGTTAGGTCAAATTGTACGGGACCTTGCCTTTTTAATAGATTCAGTAAAAACAGCAGGACCATACTATCCTTTCCGCCGGAAACCCCGATGGCAAGGTGATCCCCTTCTTTGATCATCTCATAATCCTTAATCGCTTTTTTAAACTGATAAAATGCTTGCGTGCTGGCTATTTTTTTCATTTTTCACCTCTTAAAAGACTTTATTCCAGTGTAAACTATTTTTAAAAAAGATGGAAGAAAAGAAGCTTTTTATATTTTTCTTATTGGCCGGCAAATTAGCAGGGAAATGATATTTTAGACTAGAATAAAATAATAGATACAAGTGAAATTATTTACACCGGAATTGGCTTAGAAAAATGATTCACTTGAAAACTGTTTTAGCGGTAAAAATTTGGATTATTGGAGGCTATTGGAATGAATTTCGTACTAACTGAAGAGCAGGAAATGCTAAAAAAAATGGTTAGGGATTTTGCAGAGGAGGAAGTTGCCCCCGGTGCAGCGGAAAGAGATGAGGAAGAAAGGTTTGACAGGTATCTTTTTGATCAACTGGGAGAGTTGGGCCTGGCAGGTATTCCTTATCCCGCCAATTATGGTGGCAGTGAAGCAGGTATTATAAGTTATGCCATAGCAGTTGAAGAATTGTCCAGGGTGTGTGCTTCTACCGGGGTAGTTTTGTCGGCACATACTTCTTTGGGCAGTTGGCCAATTTATCAATACGGTACGGAAGAACAAAAGCAAAAATTCTTGGTACCTTTGGCGGAGGGTACTAAATTAGGTGCCTTTGGCTTAACGGAACCTTCTGCAGGCTCCGATGCCTCGGCTACAAAGACTACCGCGGTCTTGGATGGGGATAGCTATATTTTAAACGGTACCAAGATTTTTATCACCAACGCCGGTGAAGCAGAAATTTATGTGGTCTTTGCGGTAACGGATAAAGAGAAAAAACATAGAGGGATTAGTGCGTTCATAGTTGAAAAGGGCACTCCGGGCTTTAGCTTTGGTAAAGCGGAGAAGAAGATGGGTATTAGGGGCTCTGCAACTATGGAGTTGGTTTTTGAAAACTGCCGCCTTCCCAAAGAAAACCTCTTAGGTGCGGAGGGGCAAGGTTTTAAAATCGCTTTGAGTACCTTGGACGGAGGTAGGGTTGGAATAGCGGCCCAAGCGGTGGGGATAGCCCAAGGGGCACTGGATGAGGCTATTAAATACAGTAAAGAGCGGGAGCAATTTGGACAGAGTATAAGTCGTTTTCAAGGCTTACAATTTATGTTGGCGGATATGGCTACCAAGGTGGAAGCAGCTCGTCTGCTGACCTATAAGGCAGCAAATTTAGAGGAGCAGGGGCTGGCTTACTCTCAGGCAGCAGCCATGGCAAAATTGTACGCTTCAGAGGCCGCCATGGAGGTAACTACCAAGGCTGTGCAAATCTTTGGAGGTTATGGTTACAGTCGGGAATACCCAGTGGAGAGAATGATGAGGGATGCTAAAATTACGGAGATTTACGAAGGCACTAATGAAATACAAAGGGTGGTTATAGCCGCTAATTTGTTAAGATAATAGGTTGAAGGGATTACCCCGGGGGAGTGATTTAACGGTTGCTCCCCCTTTTTGCACCCAAATATTAGTATAAAATTTTTTTATTAGTAACTATTTGCAGGAAAAAAGCTGTAAAGGTCGAAATTTTTATCAGGGCACAAAAAATAGAATGTGAGGGGGAAAGCAATTGACTATCAAGGATATTCAAGATCAGTTAATCGGAAAAACACCGTTGGCTTTTTCTTTCCATGAAGCTATTTTTAATGAGCAAGGCTACCCCGTTGATTACAAATTATTAGAAATTAACCGTTCCTTCGAAAAGAAATTTAAACTTCAATCTTCGGAAATAGTCGGAAAACGCATGACAGAGTGGCTGTTGCTGACAGAAGAAACACGAAAAAAGTGGCTGCCCTCCTTTGCGGATCTGATACAAACTGAGGGGCGCCTAGAGTTTGACGAAATGCTGGAACTGAACAATCGTTGGTATCTGCCCGCCGCCTTTGTCCCTTACCCGGGCTATTTAATCGTTTTATTTCGGGACACAACAAAATTAAAAGAAACGGAATTGAACCTGGCGGAAAAACAGCTAGCCCTGCAAACCAGTCGGGCTCTCGTTCAAAACTACTTTGACAACTCACCCAATGCAATTATTATTTATGAGGTAAAAGGCAGTGGCGCTACGGGGATGGATTATATTATTCGGGATGCTAATAAGTCTTGCATGGAAATTGAGGGTTGGCAAAAAGAAAAGGTTTTAAATCAGCCTTTAGGTTTGGTAAGGCCCGGTGTTGAGGGTTTTGGTATTATAAAAATTTTTCAGCAAGTTTGGGAAACAGGCAAAACAGTTCGATACCCGGCAAAGGTCTATTCTTATGAAGAAGAGTATCGCTGGTTTGAGAACGTAGTTTTTAAGCTACCTGCGGGAGAAATTGTGGCTGTTTATAGCGATGTTACCGATAAAATGTTGGCTCAGCAAAAATTGGTTGAAGAAAAAGAAAAATTAAAGGTTACTCTTTATTCCATCGGTGATGGAGTTATAGCTACCGACGGGTGGGGCAAGGTGGAAATGATCAACCAAGTAGCGGAAGATTTAACTGGTTGGAAGTTAGATGAGGCAAGGGGCAAGGCCTTAACCGCCATTTTTGAAATTTATAACGAGGATACCGGTGAATTATGTGAAAATCCGGTGGATTTAGTTTTAAAAACAGGCAGGATTGTGGGGCTGGCCAACCACACCGTTTTAAGATCAAAAGATGGTACAGTAAGAGCCATTGCAGACAGTGCCGCCCCCATTAAAAATCATTTGGGGGAAATTTTGGGGGTTATTCTAGTTTTCAGAGATGTGACCGTAGAAAAAGAAAAAGAGGAAAGGATTAAATTTTTAAGTTATAGGGACTCCCTGACGGGTCTTTATAATAGGGCCTATTTTGAAGAAGAAATACAAAGGTTAAATACAGAAAGGCAGTTACCATTGACAATTGTTATGGGGGATCTAGACGGCCTTAAGCTAATTAATGATGTGTTCGGACATCAAAAAGGGGATGAGGCACTTAAAAAGCTTTCCAGAGTGTTTAGGGATGCTTGCCGTTCAGAGGATATAATTGCCCGTTGGGGCGGGGATGAGTTTGTGATTTTGTTGCCCAAAACATCCGAGGAAATGGGTCAGCAAATATGTTGTAGAATTAAAGATTACTGCCGCGGCCACATTATCGAAGGAACCGAAATTAGCATTTCACTAGGCTGCGCCACCAAAACAAAGGTGGAGGAAAATTGGGAAGAAGTTTTAAAGATTGCGGAAGAGAATATGTACAAAAATAAACTTCTAGGTGAGAAAAGCTACCGAAGTACAATTTTGGCCTCGATTAAACATACCTTGTTTTTAAAGAGTTGTGAAACAGAGGAGCATGGACAAAGGCTGGCCGGTTTTTGCCGAAAAATAGGCAGTACCATGGGTCTGCCCAACAGCAAATTGGATGAATTGGAAGTTCTGGCAATGCTCCACGATATAGGTAAAATTGCCATTGATAATGGTATTTTACAAAAAACCTCCTCGTTAACCGAGGCGGAGTGGTCTGTAATGAAAAAACACCCGGAGATTGGTTACAGAATTGCGCAGGCTGTCCCGGATCTATTGGGTATTGCCGATTATATTTTGGCTCATCATGAAAGATGGGATGGCAAAGGTTATCCTCGAGGCCTAGCGGGGGAAGAAATTCCCTTGTTAGCAAGGATTTTGGCTGTAGCCGATGCCTTTGATGCCATGACTCAAGATCGTCCATATAGAAAGGCCCTCACTACAGACCAGGCAAAGGAGGAGCTTCGTAAAAACGCGGGCACCCAGTTTGATCCCGAAATAGTAAAGGTTTTCCTGGCTTACTTGGAACGAACCATTTATTAAGGTTTTTCTTTCGTCTGCTTTCTACATTAAAAAGACCCCTAGGGGTCTTTTTAAAATGCCACTCCAATAGAGCGAAATCCCCCATGAGAACCCATAATGGGGCCTAATTCGCCCAGGATAATATCTTTCGGGTTAAACCTAGCTTTAATTTCCCTTATTAATGCATCCAATTCCTCCTTGGGTGCTTGAGCGTGAAGAATTACAAAAGGTACCTTGCTGAGATCCTTTTTGGTGTTTCTGATTAACTCCAAAACCTTTTCCAACTGTTTTTTCCTACCCCTAATATTGGCAACTATGTTAATAGTCCCATCAGGGAAAAGATTGAGAATTGGCTTAATATTTAAAAACTGTGCCAAGTTTCCCTTCCAATTGGAGATTCTACCTCCTTTAATCACATTTTTTAAATCATAGATAGCAATAAAAGTGTGATAATTATTTCTGTTTTTTAGTACCTCCCTTTTAACCTCTTCCAGCGTTAGACCTTGGTTGATTAATTCCTGGGCTTTCATTACCTGTAGGCCTGCACCCATGCTGATACGAAGGGAATCTATGACCTCTATCGGGTGGTCAAACATTTCTTTGGCCACTAGGGCACTTTGGTAGGTGCCGCTGGTAGCCGCGGAAATAGTTATACATAAAATAGGGCCCTTATCCTTCACCTTTTGAAACGCATCGGCAAAAGCTTGGGGGCTTGGCAAGGAGGTAACCGGTAAGTGTTCTGATTCTGCCATCTTTTCATAAAACTGGCCGGTGCTTAGCTGGGTTCCGTCCGCAAAGGTCTCATCACCGAACTGAACATTGAGCGGCACCACCTCAATTTGATTTTCTTCGACAAAACTCTGGGGTAAATCTGCGGCACTATCTACAACAAGCTGGATTTTCATTTTATCTCTCCTGACTTTTTTGATAATTAATTTAATTACTATTGTACAATAAATAGAGAGAAGAATGGTGAAAAATTAAAAATAATGTTGGAAGATAGTTTAGCTTGAGAAATTTCCGTTTTTAAGCTATTGTAAGAAGGAAGATAGTAATAGAGGTGGGGATAGGATGAGTGTATTTAATTTAGAAAAACTGGCACTATTAGTTAGCTCGCGAATGGGCCCTTTATTAGTGGATCACCAACGTTGCTCTCGGGTACGCTCACCCCTTAGTAAGTGTTCCTCTTGTATGGATATTTGTCCCGTGGATGCGCTGTCCTTTAGTCATGATGGGATAGAGATTAACGGAGATTGTCTGGAATGTGGTCTTTGTGCCGGCGTTTGTCCTACAGGTGCTTTGGGTATTCAAGAGCCTACGGAATTGGCTCTTTTAGATAAAGTGGTCACTATCGGCGAGCGAGAAGGAACGGCCGTGATTGGCTGTCGTCCTCAGCATGAATTGAATCCCAAGGGTATTTCGATTCCCTGTTTGGGTAGCCTTTCCTGGGAGCTGCTATTAACCTTAGATTCCGCCTCCTTTCCTGTTTATATGGTGCAGTCAATGAAAAAATGTTCCGAGTGTCCTGTAAAGGGTGGTGGGGCCCAATTTTTAGAGCAATTGAGAAAAAGTCGGGATCTGTTAGCCCTTTTAGAAATGCAACGAGATGCAATTAAGGTGATGGAGCGAGCTCCGGAACTTAAAGCTCCTAAAAAAGCCGATCTTCCTGATCCTAGCAGAAGGGCATTTTTTCGTTCTGTCTTTACAGGTGCGAAACAAGTTCCGAGAACCATGTTAAACGCAGTTTTAGAAGGGCCGAAAGAAGAGGAAAGAGGTATTAAGGCGGCCAAGGGCACCGATACAGCCCGTCTGTATTTGCTAAAGAAGGCCCTAGGTGGAAAACCCATTCAAGCCGAGGAGTTTAAGGCATTAAGACAGGTGAAACTTGCTTCTACCTGCTATTTCTGCAAAGCCTGCAGTATCCTTTGTCCGTTAGGGGCGATCAAGCAAACATCGGGCAACCGATTGGTCTTGGATGCGGGAAAATGCACGGGTTGTAAGCTTTGCATAGATGTTTGCATGCATAAAAGCTTGGTTTTAGGACCCAGCAACTTAGCCCAAGTGTGTCAAGAAGAAAAAATAGTTCTTGCCAGAGGTGTCGAAGCTACCTGCCAAGAGTGCGGACAAAAAATGATTAGCTCCGAACCAAAAGAAACCTGCTTTATTTGCGAAAGAAAAGCCCAGTGGCGTGCTGGATAAGTTTAAATCTTTCATAGAAAGCGGTTACGTCATTTGTGCAAAATTTAAAAGCCTACAATCTATAGTAAATATTGATTGTAGGCTTTTTTATGAAATATTATTTGGTGAATCCCGGTAATTGAAATTTCGTTTTAGTTTAATAATCTCTGACATCATATAAATAAAGAAAAAACCAGTTAATTGAAAATTTTTTAAAAAAATTGTGCCAAGATTGCAAAAGTTCTTGACTATGAAAAAAGGAAGGCATATAATATATACACACC
>JBBAFB010000024.1:0-18962 GCA_041655595.1 Bacillota bacterium | reverse complement strand
GAAGCATAATATTTGTTTCTTTTGAAATATAGTTAGCACATAAAGTTGGTAGCCCAATGCCAAGGTTTACAACTGTGTCCTTTTCGAATTCCTGAGCCACTCTTTTTGCAATCATTTCCCTACCCTTAATTTTCCCCACTTATTTACCTCCCTTTGCAATTATATCTACAAATAACCCTGGAGTATGAACCAATTCTGGGTCGATACTTCCGATTGCCACAATTTCATCCACTTCTGCTATAACTAGATCTGCCGCCGTTGCCATCAATGGATTAAAATTTTTAGCTGATTTTCTGTAAATCAAATTCCCTTTTTCATCGGCTTTATGGGCCTTAATCAATGCAACATCTGCTTTTAGTGGTCTTTCTAAAATATATTTTTTTCCCTCCACCTCTATTAATTCCTTGCCCTCCTGTACTATGGTGCCAACACCGGTTGGTGTTAAAATACCGCCTAAACCAAAGCCTTCAGCCCGAATTTTCTCCGCCAAGTTACCCTGAGGAACTAAAACAACCTCTATTTCTCCATTTTGCATCTGCCTTCCCGTCTCTGGATGTCCTCCAATATATGAGACATAAAGCTTTTTTATGGAATGGTTATCTTGCAACTTACCAAGGGATGCCCCCGGAAAGCCTGTATCATTAGCGATTATGGTTAAGTTAACAACTCTATTCTTAACAATCTCATCAATCAATAAATCTGGGCTACCACAACCCAAGAAGCCGCCTACCATCACACTCATCCCATCCTTCACCAATGCAGCAGCCTCTGAAACATCCATGATTTTTGTCATCAAAGAACCCCTTTCTTACATTCGTTGAACAAATCCTAGTATTTTATTTTTTCTCAACTATAAGTTTATTCAAATTTTAAGGTTGATTAGGCCATTAACAACCAACCCTTTTGCTATAGCACTTTTAGGCTATATTCGTATAGTCCTTAATTTTTTATTAATTAAGGTTTGCTTAATATTAAATCTACATATTAGCTGGTAACCAAGTTGCTAGACCAGGGAAAATACTGATAATCAAAAGCATCAACAATAGAAGCAAAAAGTACGGTAGGCAGGACATGATAATATACCCTATGCCTATATCTTTTATACCTGTTTTCCGTACAACACCATGAAGAACAAATAAATTTAAACCAACTGGAGGTGTAATTTGTGCTAACTCAATCATTATCACTAGAAACACGCCAAACCAAATTGGATTAATACCCATTTGAACTATAATAGGCCATAACACCGGCATCGTAAGAAAAATCATAGCATTACCGTCCATCAAACAACCTAGTATAAAATATATCACCACTAGTAAAATTAAAAACCCACTAATAGAAAAATTCTGGGCTACGACCCATGTAGTTAATTCTCTATTAATTCCGGAGACAACCATTAAATAAGATAAAAAAGATGCCCCAACAATAATAAATAAAACCATGCAACTGGTTTTAACAGTATTTTCAAGAGCAGTTTTAAACATTTTGAAATTCAAGGTACGGTAAAAAAGGCAAAGCCCTATGGAAAAAATCGCACCTATCGCCGCTGCCTCGGTAGGTGTCATAACACCAAGATATATGCCACCAAGAATTATCCCAATTAAAAAAATCAAGGGGAACATATCTATAAGTCCCTTAAAACGAATAGACCAGGTAATTTTATCTTCATAATGCGGCGCAAGAGATTTATTTAGTTTTACTCTAATAAAAATAAAAGCCATAAAAATTAAAGCCAAGACTACCCCCGGGATAATACCGGCCATAAAAAGCCTGGCAACAGATTGTTCTGTCAAAACGCCGTAAATAATAAATGGTATACTAGGGGGAATTAAAATACCCAATGTTCCCCCTCCCCCAATTGAGCCGTAAACAAGTTTTCTGTTATAGCCCCTTTTTTCTTGTTCAGGAATAGCAACTGAGCCTATGGCGGCTGCCGTTGCTACACTTGAGCCGGTAATTGCAGCAAAAAATGCACAGGCTACAATATTAGAATGAAGCAAACCCCCCGGTAATTTACCAATCCAAGCCGTAACACCATTATAAAATTTTCCACTTATTCCGCTTCTTAAAATAATTTCACCCATAAATATAAATAGAGGGATTGCTGTTAGTGTAAGAGAGTTAGTATTTTTCCAAATTACATTTCCAATACTATTAAAGGCCACTCCTGATCCTATAACATAAAAACCAATAATTGAGCATGTACCTAAAGCAAAAGCGATCCACTGTCCGGCAAAAAGCAAGGCAAATAAAACAATTAAAAAACTAATAAATAATAATCCCCATTCCAATTTAAAACACCGCCTCTTCGCCAAAATCCTGATCCTCGCCATCATCTTCTTCGTTGCTTAAGATTGATTGCAAAACATTATCTTCTTTAAAAAGAGTTAAAATCGAAGCAATTAAACTTATGCTGATTTGCAATGCCAAAACAAATAAACCTATCACAATAACAGATTGGGGTATCCACATTGGTACTCTTAACATGGAATTAGATGTGGTCTTAAAATTAAACGAGTTTTGAACAAATATAAAACTGTATTTTAGTAAAATTAAGGTATAGGCCAAAGTAACAACATATAAAATAATATCAACAATGTGCTTAAAATAACCGCGCATTTTTGAATATATAAAATCAATACGCAATAAAGCACCAGTACGCATAGCAAAAGTCACCCCAAAAAAGATAAATGCAACCAGTAAATAACCGGAAATTTCATCACTTATCATGATGGAAATATTCATTAAATTGCGTAATACCACATCCAAACCTACTAATATCATCATGCAAATAACGCCAACTCCTGCTAGTAGCGCACCAATTAAAGCCAACTTACCAATTATTTCATTAGTCATTTTTAGTATTTTCAATTTAACACCTCCTGGCAAAAGTCTTGATTGAGTTTGTAATTATATCTGCACAAGAAAATTAATTGTGCTTTATAAAAATTGAAGTCCCGGGTGGGCTTGTAAACACCGCCCACCCACAAGCCTTCAATAAGCCTCAGCAGATACTTTTACTGTCCTATTTGCCTACAGCCTCACGTGCAATAGCTAATGCCTTTCGTACTTCCGGAGATTGTTTTTGTCCCCAACTTTCCCAAAACTCAGCTGCAACCTTATCCTCGTTTATTTGGTCTTCGGCATTTGGATAATAAAGTTCCATTCCTGCATCTTTCATTTTCTCAAAACAACTTTGTTCAATCTCGTCCATCTGTTGTCTGAGTTCAGCTTCACACTTAGCGGCAGCTGCTATCACGATTTCGCGCAAATCCTCCGGCAGTTCAGCTAGTGCTGATTGATTGACTACAATATAGTTACAAGCAATAGATAATGGTTTCATATAGGTCCAATCACATATTTCCTCAAGAACATAATCAGTTATAGATAAACTTGAGGTAACTATTCCATCGATTACTCCTCTTTGGATAGCACTTGGAACTTCATTTAGTGTCATAGAAATTGGACTAATATTGAACTTCGCTAAAAATTCTTGATGCACTGGACTATAGGTACGTATTTTTTTATTTGCCATCTCACTGTAACTGTTAACAGTCTTTCCTTTACCACTTACAACTTGCTGTGGCATATTATAGATGAAAAGAGGTTTAGCATTGTATTTATCAAGCTTATTTTGGAGTGTCGGCCTAAGCGCCTTATCAATAGCTAGAAAATCCTGCTGGTTTTTGTTCAAGAAAGGTAAGCCTGTAATAACTTGCATCTCTGGAATATCCCCGGAAATATAACCTGTATCACAGTCTGCAATTTGAACACTGTTGTTAGCAATAATTTGTAAAGCTTCTGTAGCTGAATAAGGAACTTCACCTTCCGTACGCAAAGTAATTAATAGACGACCATTACTCTTCTCCTTTACATCTGCAATAAAACCATTATAGAATTTTGCATTGGTAGAAGCAGAACTAAAATAGGTGAAAAAATCCCATTTATAAACTTTACTATCTACAACACTTCCATCGCCGGCCTGATCATTTTGTGGAGGGCTAGGGGGACTCTTTGCACAACCCGTTATTGCAAAACATAATAAAACGATACTTAGCAAAAAAACCATGAAAAGTCTTTTTTTCATTTTAATACCACCTCTCTAAATTTAGTTTTGTAATTTAAATTTTACAGTACTGATAACGACTCATTTGTTAAATCCGTAATAAACATTCTAGAAGCATAATGACTAAAAGCTACCTCGGGCTTCGCTTTTTCAATAGCAATTTGTGGGGTAATACCACAGGCCCAAAAGACAAAAACATCTCCTGATAATATTGTTGGTGATGCACCAAAGTCCGGTTTCATAATATCTCTAATGCCAATATCCATTGGTTCACCTATATGCACAGGTGCACCGTGAACATTTGGGAAACGGCTGGTTACCTGTACTGCCTTAGAAACCTGATGAGCAGGTATCGGCCGCATGCTTACAACAAGATTACCACTAAAAGGTCCGGCAGTTAGACAAGGAATATTTGTAAAATAGACAGGATTACCCTGATCAGCAGCATTGTCAAGATAACGACTAGGAATTCCGGCTTTTAACAAAGCATCTTCAAAGGAAAAACTACATCCCAGTAAAAAACTAACCAAATCTTCTCGCCAATATTTTTCAAGATCACGAGGAATATCAATAACTTCACCGTTTTTAAATACACGATACAAAGGTATGTCAAAGCGGAGATCCGCTGACGGAGCAACATACTTTGGCACTGGAGAACCAACATCTGTTACTTCCAGCAACGGGCAAGGCTTTGGGTTGCGCATGCAGAATAACAAAAAATCATAAGCAAGTTTTTCCGGCAAAATAACCAAATTTGCTTGCGCGTAACCCATGCACCAATTACCGGTCGGCCCAATATATTTTCCTTTTCGTATGATCTTCCTAGCCTCATCAGGTTTCAATAACTCTGTAGAAATCATTTTACCCACCCTCTTACTAAAAAGTAGCAGCATTTTTATACTAATACTTTTCAAAATTATCCTGCCAAATAATCGGCTCTTTTAGCTTTACTAGGAATCAGTGGGAGCATCCAGTGCTGCACCTCGAGCATAGTTTACAAAAAAGCTACGGCTAACACCATGAACTTCTGAATATTTAACAATACATGCCAACATGTTGACATAAGATTTAATGTATTTTATATCAACCATATCTATTGCGGGAATTGGCAGTCCCCAGCAACCTTCTACACTGCCGCCTATAACTGCCGCCCTTAACACAATTTCTGTTAACTCAGGAGATTGTAAAATCCCCTCCACTTTACTGACTGCTTCTACTGCTGCCATAAAAGCGTAGCAACCCAACTCCGTAATCGTGGCAATAATTGGGCAATCACAGCTACCAACTGAAATAACATATTCGCCACGGGGTACTATTTTATCAATTTCGGGTTTTGCAAAACCCATTCCTGCTTCATTTCCTAGATCACCAATGGCAATTCCCAGTCCGCCTTGGTTACGCACTGCTTCAAACAAATCATCAACTGGTGCTGCCCAAGGCAATTCAGTCGCTAGTGCGCTATAATATTTTCCATCGGGGCCCTTACCCGGGTGTTCTTCTATTATCATGGCAGAAGGATTCAGCTTTAGTATTTGTTCAATTATTGCATCGGCTTTTTCTCCTTGTGGCATTGGGACTAATGCCACTGAATGATGTACATTTGTCGCCTGTTCAATGTCATAATACACATTTAATTCAGCTGACTTACAAGCCGGTTCTATAGCCCAATAACAGTTTTCTTCAGCAACAATAACAGGTATCGCTCCTAAAACAGTTACCATCCTAGCCAGGAGTGCGGCTGCAACTGGTCCATCAGTCTCAATTTTCATAGACGGTTTAATAAGGAAACCAGTCCCAATAATTACATATGAACCAGGTTTTACTACTTCAAGAAACCGTTTTGCTGCAAATGTAGATAATGGCTCTCCTATACGATCTACCATTACCTCATAGATTGGTTTTAAAATACCTCTAGCATGTAAATCGCATGTCATAAGATTATCAATAGCCTGTCCCAGATGTAATATTCGCTGTTCCTCAAAGGTTCTCATTTCATTTATCCTCCTTAGTAAAATAAATACAAAAACTTGCCTTGTAAAGATCAGTATTTTCAAACACTATTTCTACAAAATATTTAACTAAAAAGCTATTATTGCATACTTGTGAAACAGTAACAAACCTCAAACCCAATGGAGCATCAAACCGAACAATTTATTGATACCTACCACGAGCATTTACTGGCCACACCTGTTCAACAAAACCATTGCGTGTGCAATAAATAATATCATGAAGATTTGCAGTGGTGCAGCAATGGCTTGGTGCTAAACGAAGTACATCGCCAATATTATAGCTTGTTAGTTTTTCTGTTGCATCAATAAGACAATGCTCCTCGTGGAAGATTAATTTTGCCGTGGGGTCCTCAATTAATATTGGTAAACCCTGATCGTAAGGAGTAGCCTTCTTTCCGCAATCAATTACTATCCTTTTATTTGGTTTGTTAATGCTACAAATCGTACTAGGTAAATACATAGCCTCCTTAAATGGGAAATTATCATTATCCCTATAATATGCTGTCTCCATTACAATGTAAGAACCCGGTTGAATTTCCGTAATTCCTTCCATATGAATCGAAATAGCACAGGTACCAGTAGATGAACATGATACTATCTCAACTGGTACACCAACGGCTTCAATTGCCTTTCGCACCTCTACCGCAAAGGCAACCCCCCCAATATCTCCGGTGCCATCACATTTTGCAGCCTTTTCCCTGTCCGACATGCCACGAAAAGCACCCTCGTAAGCTTGTATGCCTTTGAAGGTTAAATTAGAAAGGCTACAAATGTGGGAAGTTAAGCTAACTGCTTCTTCAATGCTCCTAACACCGGAACGATTAAGACCTGTATCCACTTCAATAACAACCGGCACTACTAGACCTAATTCTTTCGCTACCTTGTTTATTTCTTCTGCATTTTTTTTATCATCTACAGCTGTAATCACTTCCGAGTACCTGTTTAGGCCACACAAAACACGAATTTTTGCTTCACCAATTGTTTGATTCGTTAACAAAATGCTCCCAATCCCTGAATGCGCTAGCACCTCGGCTTCGCCTAACTTTGCACAAGAAATCCCGATAGCACCATTTTTCATTTGAATGTGCGCCACTGCCGTAGATTTGTGTGCCTTAAAATGTGGGCGCAAATTACAGTTAGTTCCCGCCAGCAAACCCTTCATCGCTTGGATGTTGTAATCAAAAATATCCAAATCAACACAAAGGCAAGGTGTCGGAAGCTCGGAATAATGTTTCCCAACGGCAAATTCACTTATTGGTAGATTCATCTTTTTACCAACCCCCTTTTTTAATATTACCTGTTTTCTTTTCCTTACGAAAAATAAACTACTTACCTACAACCCATTTGATCACCTCCTAGGACCATTCTATTTAAGGGCCACAAAATCATTTCCTCGCCCATTTACAATTTCATTATCATAACCAGTAAAACAAGTTTACACTCTAAATGTGAATGAACTTTCGCTATTGAATCGCTATTTCTCTAAGAAATACTTTAAAACCTGTGAAAAATATTTCGCAGGCATGTGAAATTTGTTTCGTTTTTTAAAATTAGCAAATAAAAAGGTTTGATTGAGTACTAATCGTGACATACTAATGCAACTCATTTAAAAATTAATCTAATTAAAAAAAAGCAGGAAAAGTAGTGCAATTACTCGAATTTTATATTATCTGAACAGGTAGCAGTATTTAAGTTAAGGGAGGGAATTCTTTGGCTCAAGATGCGGTTTCTATCAAAGGAACAAAACAGGGCCTAGTCATTATTCTTAACCCCGGATATAGTTTTGAAGAGCTTAAAAATGATCTTCTGGAAAAGATTGTTTCCGCCAGGGGCTTTTTCACAGGGGCAGAATTTACCTTTATGCCTTCTAGAATCACATCAGCGGAATCGCGAATATTGGAGGAAATCTGTCAGGAACACGGTTTGATTCCTAATAACGAAATTAAATTTCCCGGAGATAGTGACTCAAAACCTAAAATAGAACAACCTGTCCTTGGTCAACCTTTTGAAACTCAGCTTCCTTCTGATGCTAGCAATTGCCTTTTATTGGAACATGGTATCAGATCCGGGCAAACGGTACAATATGATGGACACATAACTGTTTTAGGGGATGTTAATGCCGGGGGGGAATTAATTGCAAGTGGCAACATCTTGGTGATGGGAGCCTTAAGGGGTATTGCCCATGCTGGAGTTTTGGGGGATGAAAAATCCGTGATTGTAGCCCACAGGATGAAGGCCAAACAGCTGAGAATAAGCAAGGTTGTGGGGAGATCTGCCGGTGAAAGCAATTCACATAATTACCCGGAGATTGCCCGCATGGTAGATGGCAGGATTTTAATTGAACCTTATACCACGGGAACCATTGGACCAAGCAAGAAAAAAGCCCTTTTTTAAGGGCTTTTTTAACGAACTTTTAAATTGGATGGTAGGGCACCGTTCCCGCCTGCGGCCCTTCCTGGGCTATCTGAAAGTCCACCTTCACCTTCCCCGCCAACCTTTCTTCCAAAAACTTTTTAGCTACCGTAGGAAATAAGACATAGGATAAGACATCCTCTTCCCTTTCCATATAAACGGCAATTTCTGATTGGGCTTGGGCCAATTGAGGCTCAATGAAATTAGCCGGTCTTTCGGTAATAGGTTCTTCCACACCGATAATTTTTGCTTTAATTTCTTTGGTAATGGGTGCCGGTGATTGACCGTAAAGACCCCTTACATAATTTTTGGTTTCGTTGCTGATCATTTTATACCTTTCACCGGACAGCACATTTAAAACAGCTTGGGTGCCGACAATTTGGCTGGTTGGCGTAACTAAAGGAGGGTAGCCTAAATCTTCTCTAACCCTTGGCACTTCATCCAAAACCGTAGGCAGCTTATCTAGGGCATTTTGCTGGGCCAGCTGGGACATAAAATTAGAAATCATCCCTCCGGGGATCTGATATTGCAGGACATTAGTATCCACAATATTAGCCGAAACATCAAAGTCTTTGTATTTTTTTCTGACATCAGAAAAATAAGCCGCTATTTCCGATAAAGCTGCCAGCTCCAAATCCGGAGAATATTCCGCACCTTGCATGGCAGCCACCATACTTTCCGTTGCTGGCTGAGAGGTTCCTAAGGCCAGGGAAGAAATACAAGTGTCTATTACATCTACCCCGGCTTCAGCAGCTTTAAAATAGGTCATAGCGGCCATTCCGCTGGTATAGTGGCTGTGTAGCTGGATAGGTAAACCCACTTGAGATTTTAAAGCCAAAATCAATTCTTCGGCGGGATAAGGGGCCAAAAGTCCTGCCATATCCTTGATGCAAATAGAATCAGCTCCCATTTCCTTTAGCTGGATTCCCTTTGTGACATAATATTCGGTATTGTGAACGGGACTTATGGTATAGGAAATTGCACCCTGTACATGGGCACCGCTCGCCTTAGCCACTTCCATAGCCTTTTCCAGGTTTCTTAAATCGTTTAATGCATCAAAAATTCTTATAATATCAATACCATGTTCCACAGCTTTCTTTACAAATGCTTCAACTACATCATCTGCATAATGCTTATAACCCAAAATATTTTGTCCCCTTAAAAGCATTTGTAAGGGCGTATTGGGAATGGCTTCTTTTAGCAAATCCAGTCTATCCCAAGGATCTTCATTTAAATAGCGCATACAGGTGTCAAAAGTGGCCCCACCCCAAACCTCTAAAGAATGAAAACCTATCGAATCCAGTTTTTTAGCGATGGGAAGCATATCTTCAATCTTCATTCTTGTGGCCAACAAAGACTGGTGGGCATCCCTTAAGGTTGTATCTGTAAGTCCAACTTTTTTTATTCCCATTAACAATTCCCCCTTCTCCAAAACATAGACATTTTAAAGCCATTACAAAACTTTTGTAACACCTTTGTAAACCAACCCGTTGGACCCATCTATGGTAAAAACATCCCCGTCTTCTACTACCTCCATAACATTGGGAATACCTACCACAATCGGTATGCCGAGGTTAAGTGCCACCACCGCCCCATGGGAAGTCAACCCGCCCTCCATGGTAATTAATGCACCCGCCTTTTTCATAGCCGGCATATAATGTTTATCTGTACCGTAAGCCACCAAAATATCACCTTCGGTAACCTTTGCTATGGCATCCTGGGCAGTTTTACATAAACGAGCGGTTCCCGTAACCACAGACCTTCCAATGCCCTGTCCCTGGGCCACCACATTTCCCACCACATGTACCTTTAGCAGGTTAGTAGTTCCCGGAATTCCCACCGGAATGCCTGCCGTAATTACCACTAAATCCCCCAAGGAAATTATGTCGGCCTCAAGGGCAGCCTGTACCCCCGTTGTAATAATGGCATCGGTACCTTCGGTTTTTTGTGTTTTAATTGGTATTATACCCCAGACAAGCAATAGCTGTCTACAGACTACTTCACTGGGGCTGACTGCCACAATAGGGGCTGCCGGACGATGCCTTGCAACCATCCTGGCAGTTGAGCCGGATGTTGTAGGCGTAATTATAGCGGTGGCCCCCAATTCCTGAGCCACTGCAAAGGTTGCATGCCCGATGGCACCGGTAATACTTTTACCAGCCAGACCACTTATTTTTGATCCTTCCTCGCCGGTAAAGATAGTTTTTTCGGTTTTTTCAGCAATTCTGGCCATAGTGGCAACCGCTTCAACAGGATACTTGCCTACAGCGGTTTCTCCGGATAACATAACCGCATCCGTTCCATCTATAATGGCATTGGCTACATCACTGGCTTCCGCCCTGGTGGGCCGCGGATTTCGTATCATAGAATCCAACATTTGGGTTGCGGTTATCACCGGTTTGCCCAAAAGATTACATTGGGTAATAATCCTTTTTTGCACCAAAGGTACTTCTTCTGCGGGTATTTCTACACCCAAATCCCCCCTAGCTACCATAACACCATCTGCCACTTCCAATATTTCTTCTATATTATCCACCGCTGCCTGGGTTTCTATTTTGGCTATAATTTGGAGAGGTGAATTATGCTTTTCTAAAACTTTTTTTATTTCCAAAATATCTGCCGCCGTTCTGACAAAAGAAGCTGCCACAAAATCCAGCTTATTCTCAATAGCAAACAAAATATCTTGAAGATCCTTTTCGGTAATGGAAGGTAAATTAATATGTACCCCCGGCACATTTACTCCCTTTTTACCGGAAAGTTCACCACCATTTTCGATTAAGCAGGTAATTTCCGCACCCTTGATTTCAACAACCTCTAAACCAATCAACCCATCATCCAAAGATAAACGATCACCGGGCCTTAGATCCTCAGGTAAACCTGCATAGCTAACGGATATCCTTTCTGTATTTCCCATGACAGTATCGGTTGTAAGAACAATTTTCCGACCGGTTTCCAAGTTAATACTGCCCTCGATCTCACCAAGGCGTATCTCCGGTCCCTTGGTATCCAATAAGGCCGCTAACGGATATCCTAACAAAGATGCAGCCTGTCTGGCTGTAGTTAATTGTTTTAAATGATCCTGATGGTTGCCATGGGAAAAATTCAACCGGGCCACATTCATTCCAGCAACAAGCATCTTTTGCAAAATTTCCACATCGCCGCAGGCCGGTCCCATAGTGCAAACAATTTTTGTGTGCCTCACCCAAAAACCTCCTATTTTGGTTCTTATATTTACATAGATAAAATATCGGCCAGTCGGTACATTTCCCGGTCAATATTTTTTTTCCGGCTAAGGGCTGCTTCTAGGCTAATATCAATAATTTGACACCCTACCATGCCCACCATTCTCCCACTTTTACCTTCCGCCAATAATTCCATGGCTCTGCCACCCAAGCGGCTTGCCAAAACCCGATCAAAAGCCGATGGGGTACCACCCCGTTGAATATGCCCCAAGATAGTTACCCTTGTTTCCAAACCCACTTGCTCTTCTACGATTTTACTAATATCAAAGGCGCTGCCGGAGCCTTCAGCCACTAAAATAATATTATGTTTCTTCCCCCTTTTGCAGCCTCTGATGATTTTCTCAACTACCATCTCCATCGTAATCGGCTTTTCTGGTAAAAAAAGAGATTCCGCACCACCCGCCAAGCCTGCCATCAGGGCAATCTGTCCCGAATGCCTGCCCATAACCTCCAGGACAAAAATACGCTCGTGGGAAGTAGCAGTATCCCTTATCTTATTAATTGCATCAATGACAGTATTTACGGCGGTATCAAAACCTATACTATAATCTGTAGTAGAGATATCATTGTCTATGGTGGCTGGAATACCTATGGTTGGCAAACCCAAACCTGTTAATGCTTCTGCCCCCTGCAAGGATCCATTGCCACCAATAACCACTAAGCCTTCAATTCCTTCTTCTTTTACATTAGCCAGAGCTTTTAATTTACCTGTTTCAGCCAAAAATCCTTCCGCACGAGCGGTATGCAAAATAGTGCCGCCTCGGTGGATGATATCCGCCACAGAGCTGACTGTAAGAGGTGAAAAATCCTTTTCCATCATTCCCAGGTAGCCCCTTCTTATTCCCACTACTTCTATTGAAAGGTAGGAACCCATTCTAACCACAGCCCTGATTGCGGCATTCATACCCGGGGCATCTCCCCCGCTTGTCAGCAATCCAATTTTTTTTATCAAATTGATGTCCCCTTTTAAACCGATAGTAGTTTACTAATTATTTGCGAAGCTTCTTCGGCCTCGGACTCTAATACTAGAATTTCTACGGGACCGTTTTGGCAATCGTTCGAGGTGTCCGTTGTTCGCAACACAGCTAATAAGCCTTCTTTAATTAAGGCTTCCTTTAATTCTTCGGCAAAACAACGATTTGACATAATATAAACAACAGTCCACATTGTCAAGACCCCTTTGCGGAAATAGTTAATTACCGGCTTCCATGGCACCATGCTTTGACAATATTTCGGCCCTACCACGTATTTTTACTGCCGAGGTATGCTCTGTAAATTGAACTATCATCACTTCCCCTTTATCCAGCTTCTCGGTATGATGAAACTTGGTGTCCTTCCCTCTGGTCAATCCAATAATGGTAACCCCGTTTTCCAGGGCTTTAATCATTATGTACTCACCTACTATGGGATTCAACTCCATTTTTATTCCTCCTTAACATTTTTTTCAGCCAACACCTTCAGCTTAAGGGCCTCCTCAACTTGAATCGGAACCAAACCTGTTACAGCCCCATCTAAGACAGCTACCTGCTTAATAATGCTTGAGCTTAAAAAAGAATATTTACTTGCAGCCATTAAGAATATCGTCTCAATACCAGATTCCAACCTTTTATTCATCATTGCTAATTGAAATTCATATTCAAAATCTGAGACGGCTCTTAGCCCCCTGATAATTGCCCGAGCCTTTTGCGTTTTTACAAAATCTACAAGCAAACCTTCAAAGGCTTCCACCCTAATACAGGGGAAGGCTTTACAGGCTTCTTTGGCCAGCTCGATCCTTTCTTCAAAACTAAAGAGATTGTTTTTGTAATTATCTTTAGCAATCGCCACTATTACCTCATCAAATAAACAAATGGCCCTTTCCAAAATATCCACATGACCGTTGGTAATTGGATCAAAGGTACCCGGATAAACCCCAATTCTCAACCCGTTCACTCCCTCTTTAAGACATGATTATATTTAATTTCAACCTAGTCTTGCATAATCCTTCAATCCGGAACATTTTAAGCTAAAATCACCTTATATTCTGCCGGTTGAATACCCATTTATGATTTTTTCAAAAGGCAAATTTGGTCCTCGCCAAAAATATTTTCCAACTGCTGGTATAGTTCCGGACAAACACGGACCCAGGATTCCTTATTAAGGTCCAGCCTTTTATTTTGTTCGGGAAAAACGATGGTAAGGGGAGTATCCCCCGGGAAGGCTTTTACAATGGACTGCATCTTTATCAAACCATCCCGCTGTTGATTGGTCACCTTCAATTCCAAAAATTGCTCCGGCTGTTTTTCCAGGGTTAAAAGCTCAATATTTTCCGCAAAAACCTTGCGTTCATCTTCATTTTTGACTAACCGACCCCCTAGGTAGATCACACGATCATTTTCTAAGATATTGGTAAATTGCAGATATTTTTGTGGAAACACCAATACTTCAATGGTTCCGGTGGTGTCTTCTAAGTTAAAATAGGCCATGCTGCTGCCTTTTCGGGTAATTGTTCTTCTGAGACCGGTGATGATACCGCCCAATCTAATAAAAACCCCATCCTGTGCTTCTTCTGTTTCAATTATAGGACAAACCCCCCGGGCCTTTAACTGCCATTGGTAGTCGTTAATAGGATGCCCGGTAACATAAAAACCCAGGGTTTCTTTTTCCATTGCCAATAGCCTGGGTAAAGGAAACTCAGACAAGTTTGGTACCGGAGTGCTGAAATCTTCCCTCTGCCAACTGTCTGTGCCTTCAAAATCAAAAAGAGAAACCTGTCCCCGCAATTGATCCTCCTGTATTCTTTGCCCCCTGGTCATAGCTTGATCCAGCATGGCTAAATATTGAGAACGTTTTAAACCTAAGGAGCTAAAGGCTCCTCCGCTGATTAAACTTTCAATTACTCTTTTATTTACTGTTCGCAAATCAACTCTTTCGCAAAAATTATCAAAGGATTGATAGCTTGCTTCTTTCCTAGACAAAATAATTGATTCAATGGCACCTATACCCACATTTTTGACCGCGGCAAGACCAAATCTGATTCTACCTTCCAAAGCAGTAAAGTTTGTTTGGCTTTCATTTACATCTGGGGGCAGCACCTCAATACCCAGCCTTTTGCATTCTTCAATATAAAGAGTAACTTTATCAGTGTTGGCTACTACACTGGAAAGCAAGGCGGCCATATAGTGCACCGGGTAGTGAGCTTTTAAGTAAGCGGTTTGATAGGCCAACAAGGCATAAGCTGCACTGTGGGATTTATTGAATCCGTAACCGGCAAAATACGCAATTAGATCGAAGGTTTCTTCCGCAATTTTTGCATCAACCTTATTGCTTTTAGCACCTTCAATAAAGTTTTCCCTTTGGGCAGCAATAACCTCGGGCTTTTTTTTGCCCATTGCGCGGCGTAATAAATCCGCTTGGCCCAGGGTGAATCCCGCTAACTCGTTAGCAATGAGCATTACCTGTTCTTGATACAAAATAACTCCGTAAGTGTCTTCCAAAATAGGCTTTAGAGTAGGGTGGGCATATTGCACCTTCTTTTTGCCATGTCTTCGATCTACAAAATCATCCACCATCCCGCTACCTAAGGGTCCGGGACGATAAAGGGCCACCAAGGCAATAATATCTTCAAATCGCTCGGGTTTAAGGTTTTTTAAAATGGCCTTCATCCCCGAGCTTTCCAACTGAAAAACACCATTAGTTTCACCTTTAGAAAGCAAGTCAAAGGTCCCCAGATCATCTAAAGGAATTTTGCCCATATCCAAATCAACTCCATGGGATTCCCTAACAAGGTTGACGGTATCACCAATTACGGTTAGAGTTCTTAACCCCAATAAATCCATTTTCAGCAAACCGATTTCTTCCACGGTTTGCATGGGAAACTGGGTGGCAATTATATCCTCCGTTGTTTTTTGCAGTGGTAAATACTCAACCAAAGGCTTCTTTGCAATCACAATCCCTGCCGCATGGGTAGAAGCATGCCTAGGCATACCTTCCAATGCTTTAGCCGCCTCAATCAAACTTTGATGTCTGTCATCCAAAGAAGCTTCTTCCCTAAATTCGGGACTGATTTCCAAAGCCCTTTCCAAGGATATCCCTAATTCATTGGGAACCAGCTTCGCCAGCTTGTCTACTTCCGAAAGGGGAACATTCATAGCACGACCCACATCCCTGATAGCCGCCTTTGCAGCCATCGTACCGAAGGTGACAATCTGGGCCACATGGTCACTGCCATACTTTTGGGAAAGATATTCGATGACCTCCCCCCTTCTTTCAAAACAAAAATCCGTGTCTATATCGGGCATGCTGACCCGTTCGGGATTTAGGAAACGCTCGAACAATAAATCATATTTTAGGGGATCAATATCTGTAATCGCTAAACAATAAGCAACTAAGCTACCCGCCGCAGAGCCCCGCCCTGGCCCGACAAATATGCCTTTATCTTTAGCAAAATGAATCATATCCCAAACAATTAAAAAATAACCAGAAAAGCCCATTTGCTTAATAATTCCCAATTCATAGTTTAAGCGATCTTCAATTTCCGAAGTAATTTGCGTGTAACGGTTTTTGGCCCCCTGGTTACAGAGATATACTAAATAAGAATCAATATCATAACCTTCCGGTACTTGGTAATCGGGTAGGTGAAGCTCCCCAAAATCAAGCTTTAAATTACATTTTTCAGCTATTATTAGGGTGTTTTCAACAGCCTCCGGATTGTCTATAAAAAGTTCAGCCATTTCTTCTTTGGATTTTAGGTAAAATTCCTCACCTTGGAAACGCATGCGATTTTCGTCTTCTAGGTTTTTACCGGTTTGAATACAGAGCAAAACCTCATGATGAAAGGCATCCGCCCTTTTAATATAATGCACATCATTAGTCGCTACCAAGGGTATCTCCAATTCTTTCGATAAGCGTTCCAAATCGGCATTTACTACTAATTGCTCCCGGATACCATGATTCTGCATTTCCAGGTAGAAATTACCCTCCCCATAAATCTCCAAAAAACGTTCCGCCACTTTTTTTGCTTCCTCATATTGATTTGCTAAAATTAATTCGGGAATTTCCCCGGCCAGACATGCGCTTAGGGCAATAATTCCCTCATTGTATTTTTGCAGCAGTTCCCAATCTACCCGAGGTTTATAGTAAAAACCTTCTATGCTTGCCAGGCTGACTAACTTTAACAAATTTTGATAGCCCTTCTGGTTTTTGGCCAATAAAACTAAGTGATACAGATTGGAATCCTTTTGGGAATCCCGATCATGTCTGGTGCGGGCGGCACAATATACTTCACAGCCTATAATGGGTTTAACCCTTTGCTTGACACACTCCTTGTAAAATTCAATGATGCCATACATGGTACCGTGGTCGGTAATTGCCAAAGATGTCATCCCCAACTCTTTAGCTGTCGCAACCAAGGATTTAATGCGGCAGGCACCATCCAAAAGACTATATTCTGTATGCACATGTAAATGAGCAAAATCTTTCCCCATGCTTCATCCTCCCCGACATAGACAATCAAGCTAAATGCATAATCAATCTTAATGTCATTCGACAAAAACCTCTTTGTAACCTCCATTTTAATTAAAAATGTCCGGCCGCTAAAAAAACATCTTGTCTCTAGCCTTTTCTTCTCAGAGTAAGGTCTTTTTTATGTCCTTGCCGAGCAGTATCTTTCAGGAATGGTTGCCCCTCAACGGTAACCATAAAGCCGGAGCCAATTTTTTCTTCCACTAGGTCCTTTGTTTTCAGTTCCTTTAGTAGTTCCTTCCTTTTCAAATTAATTTTCACCCTTTCAATTGCTATATTCAAAATTTTCGGGGAGGTACTTTTAGTTTAACCCTATAAATCGTGAACTATGAAGATATTTTCCTGCCACCTTCCTTATTGACAAATCTGTCTAACAGGAATAGACTGTGGTTGTCTAGCAATATACGACGGGAGGTTTTTTTATGAACCCTTATAAACCAGGTGAGATGGAAGAACGATTTGCACAAATGATTTGGCAGCATGAGCCCGTTAGCTCACGTACCCTTACGGAGTTATGTGCTGAAGCTTTCAATTGGAAACGCACCACTACCTACACCATGCTCAGGAGATTGTGTGATCGGGGGCTGTTTCAAAATATAAACGGTACAGTAACCTCACTTATGTCCGAAGCCGATTTTAGAGCCGGGCAGGGAGAGCAATTCCTAAATGAAACTTTTGAGGGCTCTTTGCCCCAGTTCTTTGCCGCCTTTACCCGACGCAATAAATTGAGCAAAAAAGAAATCCATGAAATACAAAGGCTGATTGATGAGCACAAGGAGGGTTAGTAATGGCTGAAAACATATTTTTGCAGATTCTTAATCTGAGCTTTACTGCCAGCTTTGTAATAATCTTTGTACTGCTTGCAAGGCTCTTTTTGAAAAAGTCACCCAAGATTCTATCCTATGCCCTTTGGGGAGTTGTCCTGTTTCGTCTGATATGTCCCCTAAGCTTTGAAAGCATGTTCAGCCTGTTACCCGTAAAACCAAACCCAATACCCCTGGATATTGTCTATGAGGCATTTCCGACCATAGACACAGGCATTCCTGCCATCAACCAGACTGTCAATCAATCCCTACCGGCCGCCACGGCCACAGCCAGTATAAATCCTCTGCAAATTTGGACCTTTATTGGTTCTACGGTTTGGCTAATGGGTATTGCTGTTTTACTGATTTACAGCATTGTTTCTCTCGCAAAACTGCGCAGACGCCTGAAGAATGCCGTTCACGACAAAGATAATATCTACCTTGCAAAGCAATTAGACACACCTTTTGTGATGGGTATTATTCGCCCTAAAATTTATCTGCCTACATCCCTAAAAGAGGAGGAAAAAAGGTATATCCTGCTCCATGAACAAATGCACATCAGACGGTTTGATCATATAGTGAAGATAGTATCCTTTTTTGTCTTATGCCTGCACTGGTTTAACCCTCTCGTTTGGATAGCATTCTTTGTCAGCGGCAAGGACATGGAAATGTCCTGTGATGAAGCTGTTATCAAAGAGCTAGGCAGTGATGTAAAAAAAGAATATTCATCTTCGCTTTTGACTCTCGCCACGGGAAGACGTATCGTTGGCGGCAGCCCTCTTGCCTTTGGTGAGGGTAGCACTAAAGGCAGAATTAAAAATGTACTGAATTACAAAAAACCTAAGTTTTGGGTAATCTTAATAACTGCACTAATTTGTGTTATAGCTGTATTTTGTCTTGTGAGTAACCCAGAATCAAAAGTTCCGCC
>JBBAFB010000023.1:0-19837 GCA_041655595.1 Bacillota bacterium | reverse complement strand
AAATCAAATTAATCTAGCCATGAATCGTTATTTCGCTTCTTTTTCTCTGCCCCCGGGCAGCATAACGGCCTTGGATTATGCCAATCGGGTGATGAATTTGCCTTTGGGTATTTTTGCCGCCGCTGTGGCCACGGTTGCTTTCCCTGCTATGGCGGCTAAGGGAGCGGCCGAGGATTGGCGAGGCTTTGGAGAGGAGTTTTCAACCAGCTTTCGGTTAATGAGTTTTACCATGCTGCCGGCCGGTGTGGGTCTGCTGGTTTTAAGAGAACCGGTTGTGAGACTTCTGTTTGAAAGAAAAGCCTTTACACCGGAGGCCACCTTAATGACCTCTCAGGCTTTGCTTTATTTTTGCCTGGGCCTTTGGTTCCTGGGCGCTTTATATTTACTTACAAGGGCCTATTATTCCCTTGGTGATTTAAAGACCCCGGCGATGGTGGGACTAATTGCCATTATTGCCAATGGGATCTTCAGCGTGTTTTTCATAAATTGGTTGGGCCACAGGGGTTTGGCCTTGGCTAATAGTTTAGCGGCGGGTGTCAACGGTGTTTTGCTTTTTTACTTGTTAAAAAGGCGGGTACCTAGGTGGAGGCCCCGGGTATTATTGATACCTTTAGCAAAAATGTTGTTGGCCACTGCTTTAATGGGGGCGGGAGTAAATTTTGCCCACCTCTTTATCGGCAGTTTTTCCTCCTTCTGGTTGGAGGCCGGCCTGGTTCTTGCTCTGGCTTTACTGGGGGTAGTTATTTATGCCCTGGCTGTGCTGCTGTTAAAGGTAGAGGAGGCCGGAAGGATTTTAAAAATGTTCAAGCATTAAAGGCTTTCCGCTAAAAAAAGGAATTGGGTTTAAGTTGGAGAATAGATTAAAGATGGATTATTTTTTAGGAGGGCTTTCAGATGTTGGAAAGTGTGGATATTCAAAAAATTCTACGCCACCGTTTCCCCTTTTTATTGGTTGATCGGATTTTAGAACTGGAAGAAGGCAAGAGGGCCTTGGGAATTAAAAATGTCAGTATAAATGAACCTTTTTTTCAGGGCCATTTTCCCGATTACCCTGTCATGCCCGGGGTTTTAATAGTGGAAGCCCTAGCCCAGGTTGGCGCAGTAGCCCTCTTGTCCTTGCCCGAGTATGCCGGCAAGCTGGTTTTCTTCGCCGGTTTAGAGAAGGTTCGTTTTCGCCGTCAGGTAATACCTGGTGATGTTTTGAAACTGGAAGTGGAGTTAGTCAATTTAAGATCAAGGATAGGCAAAGGAACAGGCAAGGCCTTAGTAGGAGATGAATTAGCCTGTGAAGCGGAATTATTGTTTGCAATTGAAAAGTAATGCTTGTATCCTTAATCTAAAAGAGATAAAATTATAAGAAGGTTAAATTATAGTAAAGAAGCAGTGGAGGCGATTGGCCTTGAAATGGCAATATATGGGCGCAATGTTGTTAGCTTTGGTCATATCCCTGGCCATCACCCCTTTAGTTAAAAGATTGGCAATTCGCTGGGGTGTAATGGATAAGCCGGATCAAAGGAAGGTGCATCAGCAGCTAATGCCCAGAATGGGCGGGCTGGCTATTTTCCTGTCCTTTTCTTTAGTTGTTTTAATAACTCAACCGTTTTCCAAGCCCATAATCGGTTTATTAACCGGGGCCACCTGGATTATGTTTGTGGGTATTATTGATGATTTTAAGGGATTATCACCTAAGGTTAAGCTACTGGGGCAAATTATCGGTGCCTTTATTTTGGTCGGTTTTGGCTTTAGGGTTGATTTTATTACCAATCCCTTTAGTGAAGGGATGATTATTTTAGGTAAGCTAGCCATTCCCATCACCGTTCTTTGGATTATCGGGGTGACCAATGCAGTTAATCTGATTGACGGTTTGGATGGCTTGGCAGCAGGCACCTCCGGTATTGCCTCTTTAACTATTGCCTTAGTAGTCTTATCCCAATTTTTGCTGAACCCGGATTTATCCTACGGTTCTTTAATGGTTATTCCCTTGGCTTTGATTCTTTTGGGCAGCCTACTGGGTTTTCTTAAATATAATTTCCACCCGGCCCAAATTTTTATGGGGGATAGCGGGTCCATGTTTTTGGGTTTTACCTTGTCGGCTTTGGCCATTATCGGCTTAACAAAGGGTGCCGCAGTGATCTCTGTTTTTATTCCCATTGTTATTTTGGGGATTCCCCTTTTTGATACCTTCTTTGCTATTTTGCGGCGTTATTTAAATAAACAGCCTATTTTTCAACCGGATAAACACCACCTACATCATTGTCTGTTGGAGAAGGGCCTGTCTCATCGGCAAGCGGTTTTGACTATCTACGGTATTAACTTGATGCTGGGTGCCAGCGCAGTACTGATGACTTGGCTGGACAATGATCATGCTATGGTTTTACTGGGTATAATCGCCTTTTTAGTAATTTTGGGAGCAAATCATTTGGGTATCACCAGTAAGCAAATTATCGCCGATGGCAATGCTAAGGCACAAAAGGATTTCTTATCTCAATAAAAAATTATTGCAGTCAAAATTAATTTTCTAAATCAAAGGGGTGGGCTTATGCAGATCAGCAGAACGGTCATTTTAGTTATTTTAGGTGTAAGCATTGCCATTGCGGGTTTTGCGGCAGGTAGTTTTGCCGGTGCTTATGTACTGGGGGAACCCGGTTCCGAATTCGATCCCTTAATCGCCGAGAGCTATTTTAAAGAGGGAGTGGAAACGGCAACCGCAACTTTAAAAAATCAAATTACGGCTTTACAAGAACAAGTAGACGAGCTTCGCTTTAAATTAGATGCCCTTGAAATTAGGGCCGGGCTGGTATCTTCCAGCACAAAACCTACTCCCTCTGCCGGCGGAACAAGTACAACGCCTAAACCGACGGCACCCAGCAGCTCGGAAGGGGCTTTAACGGGCAAAACAGGGATCATTACTCCGCCGGAAGGGGCAAACCTCCGCACCGGCCCCGGCTCCCCGGAGTATGATATTATTAGGGCCTTGGAAAGGGATACTGTGGTGGAGATTCTGGGTACGGTGGATGGCTGGCATGAGGTAAAGCTTTCCGATGGAACTAAGGGTTGGGTATCGGCAGGTTTAATTAAAATAGATTAGTTTTGGGGTTAGTACGGATTACATAATTACCCCGACCCCCTGTAGGGGGTTTTTTTATAAAAAGGAGAAGATAAGTGGGACAGAATAGGCTGCTTTTTAATATTTTTCGCTGGTTGTTATTTTTGATAGGCATATTTTTCATTAGTTTGGGTATTGCTCTAATGGTGAAAGGGGCTTTGGGCCTTAGTCCCTGGGATGTATTTCATCAGGGGGTAACCAAGGTTTCCGGTTGGTCTATGGGTAAGGTTATGCAACTGACTGGAGTTGCTTTGATCATAATCAGTTGGGTTCTGGGTTATAAGCCGGGGTTGGGGACTATAATTAATATGTGGGGGATTGGCTATTTCTTTGATCTGGTTTTAGTTCACCTGCCGGATGCCGATTCCTTAACTATTAAAGTTATGCTGTTTGTAATCGGCGTGCTGGTTTATGCTTTAGGCTCCGGGGCCTATATAGCCTGTCAGTTCGGTGCCGGTCCCAGGGATAGTTTGATGATGGCGTTGCGCCAAAAGACCGGTAAGGGTGTTTCTGTTATTCGCACCGGTATAGAATTATCCGCCTTGCTAATCGGCTGGTTTTTAGGGGGCTTAGTCGGTCTGGGTACTGTGGTTTTTTCCTTTTCCATCGGTCCTTTGCTGGCTGTTTTTTTACCCCAAATGGAAACATTTATCAGTAGGGCAGAAAGGTTTTTATACTCAGGGGAAAAAAGTTTTTAAGGACTCGTTAGAGAAAATTTTTATTGGAGGTCTTGTCGGTGAAGGGCTACTTAGTATCAAGTGGTACGGAGTTATTATTGGGACAGACGGTTAATACCAATGCAACCTATCTTGGTCAACAATTAGCCGGGTTGGGAATTGATTTGCACACGGTTATTACAATAGGAGATAATCTGGAGCGTTTGGCCGAGGCCATCAGGCAAGGCGGTGAGGCTGCCGATTTGGTTATTGTAAGCGGCGGCCTTGGCCCAACTGAGGATGATATTTCCCGGGAGGCTCTGGCTCTGGCTTTAAATATCACTTTGCAGTATCACCCTACAGCTAAAGAGGTAACGGAAAGATTTTTTACCAGAAGAGGCTTGGACATCCCCAAGGTAAATGAAAGACAATTTTTAGCGCCTTCCGGGGCTGTTATTTTAGATAACCCCTTTGGTACCGCCCCCGGGGTTTACTACGAGCGCCACGGCAAAATCTATATTTTACTGCCGGGACCTCCCAGGGAATTAATTCCTATGTTTGAAAATGAACTGCTGCCTCTTTTACATAATAAATCCGCCGGCACAGTGATATTTTCCCGCGTCTTAAAGGTAGCTGGGATTGGCGAACCGGCGGCTGAAGCAAAGATCAAAGATTTAATTCATTCCGCAAATCCCACTGTGGCACCGGCTGCCAAAAGGGGAGAAATACATTTTAGAATTACGGCTAAAGCGGAAGGCATTGAAGCAGCAAAGAACCTGATAGCTCCCCTGGAAAAAGCTATCAGGGAGCGGTTGGGCAGCTATGTTTTCGGTCAGGATCAGGATAGCCTGGAGGGGGTGGTAGCCGGGTTGCTAAGGGAAAAAGGTTTAACCATCGGGGTTGCGGAATCTTGCACCGGTGGTTTGGTGGCCCATCGCTTAACCAATATACCCGGCAGTTCCGATTATTTTCAGCTGGGCATTGTGGCTTATCATAACCTATGGAAGGAAAGTTTGTTAAATGTGTCGGGGGAAGTTTTACGGGCAAAGGGTGCTGTTAGTCCGGAAGTGGCAATCGCTATGGCTAAAGGCATTAGGGCGAAAGCTAACACCTCTATCGGCTTGAGTGTCACGGGAATAGCCGGTCCCGGCGGAGCCACTGCGGAAAAGCCCGTGGGTTTGGTTTACTCAGGCATAGATTTTGGTGACAGGCAATTGGTTTTTAAGGAACAGCTAGTTGGCAGCCGTCAGGATATAAAATGGCGCAGCAGCCAGTGGGCGTTAATGCAGCTCTATCAGGAGTTGAAGAAAAACTAAAAGCCAGAGGCTTTTGGTTTTTGTCAAGCAATGGGTTAACGTTGTCTAACGTTGTCTAACATTGTCTAACGTTGTCTAACGTTGTCTAACATTGTCTAACGTTGTCTAACATTGTCTAATGTGGTCTAACGTGGTCAAGCCGATTGCCAAGCAGTGGTCAAGCAGTGGTCAAGCAATGGTCAAGCAATGGTTGAGATTGCTTCGTTTTGCTCGCAATGGTAGCTGTTTAAGCTATTTACTTAAACATCATTGCTATGGGAGTCCTTGGTCGGTGTCATTCTGAGCGTAGCGAAGAATCTCATTCATATGGCATGCAAAATATCCCAAAAGCATCACATGCAAAAACAATCGCTTGACCACCGCCTGTCAACCGCTCGTCAAAGAGTGAAGCCCCTTCCCCGCCGGCCCAATAAACACTTCCCTGCCTGAATGCATATAATAGACCATTCTCAACAAGGGGGTGGTCTTTTGGAAATGCTGCTGTTGGCCTTGGTTGTGACTGCCTTAGCTGTTTGTGTGCTGCTTATTTACCTTGCCGCATATCGGAAGGCCCCTAATCCAAAAAGGGGAGTTGAAAGTAGGGAGCAATATTTCTTAGTTTTAAATGATGAAAACACCGAACTTGAAGGCTTAATTAAGCGGTTTAAATGGCATATTTTTTGGTTGGGAAAACCGGTGGAGTTGGTGGTAGCAGTGGAGGAAACCCAAACAAAATCACTTGCTATGCTGTCCCGTTTGCAAATAAAAAATACCTTCCTTAAGGTAGTAGTTTTGCGAGCGGGGGAAGAATTTAACCTTTTGTTGGAGGATTAAAGGAAACTTTAACTAATTATTAACTCATGGGAACAAAAACAACCATCAGTTTACGCCAGAATTACCAAAACCTAATTAAAGGCTTTGAAACTTTGCTGTTTCCCCCCGGCCAAAATTGCCCCCTTTGCAAACAGAAGCTGTCTCAGGGGGGGTTGATTTGCGATTCCTGTCAGTCGAGGCTAGAGCTTTGGCAACAGGCAAAAAAATGTGCTTACTGTGGACATTTGGCAGCAGCCGATGAAGATAGATGCTATAGCTGCCAAAGAACTGCCCCTGTTTTTAAACTGGCGAGGGCGGTAGCACCTTATGAAGGTTATTTTAGCCAAGCCATAAAAAGGTTTAAATATCAAAATGAACAATGGCTGGCGGAGCCTTTGGGCAAGATGATGGCTCGGCTGATCAAAAGCGAGCCCCTTTATCATGATATTGATCTGATAATCTCCATACCTTTATCCAAAAAGAGGCTGGCTGAGAGGGGCTTTAATCAAAGCCTATTGCTGGCCAAGGTAGTTGGGCAACAGTTGGACATCCCTTTGGGTAAGGATGTTTTGTTAAAAATAAGGGAAACTGAAGACCAAATAGGTTTAACAAAAAATGAAAGACTCAGAAATTTAGAGGGGGCTTTTCAATTAAAGGAGGGGGCGACGGTCAAAGGTGCCGGTATTTTATTAGTGGATGATATTTTTACCACGGGTAGCACCGTTCATCATGGTAGCCTGGTGCTGCTGGGGGCTGGAGCAAGGGAGGTAAAGGTGGTTACCTGGGCAGGCGTAATCAGCTAAAAGAAGGTAAAATTAGACAATCCCCAGATTATTTTCACTGAATGACGACAATTTTTTCGGTGATCCACAGTCCTATCCACAACCAAAAGCTGATAACCATGGGTTATGAACAGGTTTATACACATTATCCACAGGTTTTTTATCCAGGGAGGATAAAAGTGAAAACTGTTTTCGACATGGTTTGCCGGCAAAAAAAGGTGAGGATTTTTCTATTTTAAAGTAAATTTTTAGGATGGACAGCTATTGAAACTATATACAATGAAATGTATAATTATATTTGCGATTCTAATTTAATGGGGGGTAAAGAAATGAAATTCAGTAAAAAATATTTTTTAGCGCTGCTGCTGGTATTGGCGATTGCTTTGGCAGGTTGTGGGGGAGGGACACAGGCTCCCGCTCCGGGTAACCAAGGAGAAGTACCGGAGCCGGCACCGCCGGCACCATCGGTAGGAAAAACCTATATAGTGGGTACGGAACCGACTTTTGCACCTTTTGAGTACATTGATGAAAACACAGGGGAGATTGTTGGTTTTGATATTGATTTAATCAAGGCCATTGCAGAGGAAGCCGGTATCAAAGTGGAAATCGAAAGCTTGGGCTTTGATGGTTTAATTCCGGGGCTGCAAAGCGGTTTAATTGATGTGGCCATTGCAGGTATCTCCGTTGATCCGGAAAGGGCGGAAGCCGTTGATTTCGGACCTAATTATTTCAATGCCTGCTTAATGATCGCGGTAGCAGAAGGTAATGATTCTATTAAATCCGTGGAGGATCTAAAAGGCAAAAAGGTGGCAGCTCAAATCGGTACCACCGGAGCCCTGAAAGCCCAAGAGTTGATGGATGGGGGACTTGTCAAAGAAGTTACCGTTTATAATACCATGGATGTGGTCTTTATGGAGCTGCAACAGGGAGGCGTGGACGCTGTTATTAATGATCTGCCTGTGACCGAAGTCTATATGAAGAGAAACCCCGGTAAGGTGAAAATGGTTGGCGAACCCTTTGAAGAGGAAGAATACGCTTACGCAGTTAAAAAGGGCAATAGTGAGTTATTGGAAAAGCTAAATAACGGCTTGGAAAAAGTGAAAGCTAGCGGTAAATTTGACGAATTAGTGATTAAGCATATTGCTCAATAATGCAGCACTTAATGCGTAACCTTGCTTTTGGTTACGCATTATTTTCTTTTAAGGCAATACTTTTAAAGCAAGGTGAATTTATTTGGAAGTCTTAGGTAATTATTATACTCATTTAGTGAAAGCTTTCCCTTTTTTAATGAAGGGTGCCGGCTTGACAATTCAAATCACGGCTATGTCGGTCTTTTTTGGCACTATTATAGGCTTGATCATCGGTCTGGGCAGGCTTTCACCTAAAAAAATTCTGTCAAAAATGTCGGCCGTTTATGTTGATGTGATTAGGGGTACTCCTTTATTGGTGCAGGTCCTGATCATTTATTTTGCCGTGCCCGGGTTGATGAGTGATATTTTGGATTCTCCAGTCCGTTTTAATCGTATCACCGCTGCCGTGGTAGCCTGCAGTATCAATAGCGGAGCCTATGTGGCGGAAATTTTTAGGGCTGGTATTCAATCCATTGAAAGAGGACAAATGGAGGCGGCTCGTTCCTTGGGAATGAGCAGGACCCAGGCCATGCGTTATATTATTTTACCTCAAGCTTTTAAAAGGGTGGTTCCCCCCCTAGGCAATGAATTTATTGCCTTGATGAAGGACACCTCTATCCTGTCCGTCATCGGGGTGGAAGAGTTGTTGAGAAAGGGGCAGCTTTATATTGCCGCTACTTACCAATCCTCCCCTATATATGTGGGGGTGGCCCTGGTGTACTTGGTGCTGACTTTAACCGTTTCCCGTTGGGTTAGTTACACGGAAAGGAGGCTGGGGGTAAAAAATGATTAGGGTAGAGGGCCTGTACAAGGATTTTGATCAATTGAAGGTGCTGAAGGGGATTGATTGCCGTATTACCTCTCAGGAGGTGGTTGTGGTAATCGGCCCCAGCGGTTCGGGTAAGAGTACATTTTTACGCTGCCTTAACCGGCTGGAGGAAGCCACCGCCGGCAGGGTGATTCTGGATGGGATAGAAATCACCAATCCGGGCTGTGACATTGATGATGTGCGTCAAAGGGTGGGGATGGTTTTTCAAAGGTTTAATTTGTTTCCCCATATGTCCGTTATAAAGAATATCACCTTGTCTCCTACTAAGGTCAAGGGTTTGGGGGAAAAGGAGGCCATAGAAAAAGCTAAGGAACTCTTAAAAAAGGTTGGTTTATCGGATAAGGAAAACGCTTTGCCTGACGAACTTTCCGGGGGGCAGCAACAAAGGGTGGCTATTGCTAGGGCCTTGGCCATGGAGCCCAAAATAATGCTTTTTGATGAGCCTACTTCCTCTTTGGACCCGGAGATGGTTGGCGAGGTGTTGGCAGTTATGAAGGATCTGGCTAAAGAGGGGATGACCATGGTGGTAGTTACCCATGAGATGGGTTTCGCCAGAGAAGTGGCAGATCGGGTTATCTTTATGGACGACGGTCAAATTGTAGAGGAAGCCCCACCCCTGGAAATTTTCAAAAACCCCCAGCATCCCAGGACACAGGGCTTTTTGAGCAAGATACTTTAAAGCCGAAAGCGTCAAGCGGTAGTTAAGCAGTGGCTAAGCGTGGTCCAACATTGTCTAACATTGTCTAACATGGTCTAACATTGCTTGCATGCAATTCTGCCTGAGACCCTTCACTTCGTTCAGGGTGACGTTTTGTTCGGGGTGACGTTTTGTTTGGGGTGACGTTTTGTTCGGGGTGGTGTTGGAGCAAAGTTTCTACTTCAACGTCATCCTGAATGCAGCGAAGCGTAATGAAGGATCTCCTGCAGAAAGACACGCAAAAAGCCTTCGACTTTTTTCAAAATTGACAGGTTTTTGCGCCTGTGTTATGCTTTAGTTACTTGTGATCTCCTAGCTCACAAGAGTTTATATTTTAGGAGGAATGATTAATGCTAGGTAAAGTAAAGTGGTTTAATCAAGAAAAAGGTTTTGGTTTTATTGAAAGAGAAGAAGGCGATGATGTTTTTGTACACTTTTCTGCCATCCAGGAAGAAGGTTTTAAAACATTAGCCGAGGGACAGGAAGTGGAGTTTGAAATCGTGGAGGGTCCTAGGGGTCCTCAGGCGGCTAATGTTGTTAAACTATAAATAAACAATAATACTTTTAGCTAGCTGAATAATTTTTGTTTTGATTTGGACACCCCTTATGAGCCTTAAGGGGTGTTTTCTTTTTAGTCAAGGAGTATTTTTTGATCCTGATTTACCTTGGTATTATTTTCATAAACTGGGCAATAATAAAAATGTTTAATGACAATATTATTTAATTTGCCGGCAGACTAAGCAGGAATTTTCCTTTTGTCGCTGAAACTATATATAAGATCAATAATAAGAGTCTGAAGGGAGCTGTTTGGTTATGCGTATTTCAACCAGAGGTAAGAATATCGAAGTCACAAATGCCCTCCGACAGCAAGCAGAAAAAAAACTCAGTAAGTTGGATCGATACTTGGGTCAGGAAACAGAGGCCCAAGTGACCTTTAGTGTGGAAAAGGATTCCCACATTGTAGAGGTCACCATCCGGTTAAATGGTTATATTTTAAGAGGCGAAGAAGCAACTACAGATATGTATGCTTCAATTGACTTAGTAATTGATAAGCTGGAAAGGCAAATTAAAAAATACAAAACCAAGTGGGACCGCAAATTGAAATCCCAAGGGTTAAAAGATTTTGTGGCTCAGCCTGCCCCCGAGGCGGATGATGAGCCCCGACTGGTCAGAACTAAGCGCTTCCCCATTAAACCGATGGATGCGGAGGAAGCCATTATGCAAATGAATATGCTGGGGCATAATTTTTTCGTTTTTTCCAATGCGGAAACTGAGGATACTAATGTGGTATACCGCCGTAAAGACGGCAATTATGGTTTAATTGAGCCGGATCATTAAAAACAAGGGGCCTTAAGGCCCCTTGTTTTTATTTGCACTGTTTGCTGTCAGCTCAACTGATAAGAAGGACCAAGGCTTACCCACCTCAACCGAAGTAAGAATATTTTTAAGTTTTACTTGTATTCAGTTTAAAAACCTTATTTGGTATAGTATAATTCATTTGTATTAATAGCAATAAAAATTTTGAAGAAAAGTACTTTCGGGATATTACAAAGAAGAGGTAAGAGGGGTGTAGGATGGATCTGTTTTTAATTTTTGGAATCATACTGGGTGCCTTGGCTGTAGTTGTAGGAATGATTGTAAAGGGTGCAAGTGTTTCGGTATTATTAAATCCGGCCGCAGCTATTATCATTTTGGTGGGCACTACTGCCGCGGTTATGAATTCCTTTCCCAAAAATGAGTTTCTTAATATTCCCAAGATTTTGGGGGCTTTACTGAAAGAAAAAAAGGGACAGGATTCAGTAGAAATTGTTAAGCAATTTGTGGAGATGTCGCAGCAGGCACGCAAGGAAGGTATTTTAAGCCTAGAGCCGGAGGTTGCTAAGATCGAAAACCCCTTTTTAAAAAAGGGCCTGGAATTGGTTATTGATGGAACGGATCGTGATCTTGTCAGAGAAACATTAGCAATAGAAATTGCCGGCGTAGAGGAGCGCCACCGTGCAGGGGCGGCAATTTTTTCCGCAGCAGGAAGTTACGCCCCCACACTGGGTGTTTTAGGAGCAGTTATTGGTTTAATCGGGGCCCTTGGAAATCTTGAAGACACCGAGGTGCTGGGACATATGATTGCAGCCGCTTTTGTGGCAACTTTATTCGGGATTTTTTTGGGCTATGTTGTTTGCCATCCCATTGCCTCCAGATTAAAAAGAAAATCAGCCATTGAGGCGAACAATATGCAAATCATTTTGGAGGGAGTCTTGTCCCTTCATGGGGGCGAAAACTCTAACAATTTAAAAATGAAGCTTGTCGGTATGTTAAATCCTAAGGATAGGTCAAAGTTAGCAGGTAACAGTACCGAGATACAGGGAAAGGATAAATAATTATGGCCGGGAAAAAGGTACATCAAGACGAACATGCCGATGAAACTTGGCTTTTGCCCTATGCTGATTTATTAACCCTATTATTGGCCTTATTTATTGTTATGTTTGCCATTAGCAATGTAGATAAGGAGAAATTTGAAAAGCTCAGCGAACAATTTGGTGCTATTTTTGCCGGTACCGGCGGAATTATGGAGGAAGGCGGCAGCACCATTATTTTAGTGCCTGATCTGGGTTCATTGATTGCGGAAACAGAGGCAGATAATTCATTAATTGAAGAGGATAATATGGTGGCTATCAAAGAAACCATCGAAGGGGAAATTGAAAAACATGCTTTCTCCGATAGAGTTAAGGTTGCTTTAGATAAAGAAGGGCTTGAGATTGCAATTCAGGATATTGTGCTGTTTAATCCCGGGGAAGCAAAAATATTAACCAGCGTTCACCCTTTGTTATTACAAATTGCCAAAACCTTGAATAATTTAGATAACAAAATTAAGGTTGTGGGTCACACCGATAATATTCCTATCCGCACCGAAAAGTATGAATCCAATTGGGAATTGAGCGCCATGCGCTCTATCAATGTAATGAACTTTATGGTTGAAAAGGGCGGACTTGAACCATGGCGGTTTTCAATTGAAGGGTTTGGGGAGTATTCTCCTAAGTATGACAATTCCACTGAGGGGGGCAGAGCAAAAAACAGAAGGGTGGAAATACTTTTAATTAGAAAATATCCGGTGAACAATTAGTCTTCTCTCTTTCATTATTTGATGGTAGAATATTAAAATAGGGTGGGCTGCTTGATACTATGTTTACCCAAGTTTAAACTGAAAAATGTCGCGAGGTAAAAGGATGGAGCAATTAACTGTAAGTATCTTGACTATTTTTGCAATTATGATTATCAGCTATCTAACCAAGCTGGCTAAGTTAGTGCCTGAAAATACGGTACCGGTACTGACTTCTCTTTTGTTTAATGTTACCTTGCCTGCTTTGATTCTAAGCTCAATGGCAAGCGGCCCCGGTAGGGAGATTTTGCGGGGCGGTTTTACCTTAGTGGGGATTAATTTCGTTTACTGTGGCTTGGCTTCTTTACTAATTTTGTTTTATCTCAAAAATTTGCCCTCAACAAATAGGACCGCCGGGGTATTGGCTTTTTCTTCCGTGTTTGCCAACACGGCCTTTGTAGGTCTGCCCATTATTTATCTCCTTTACGGGGATACCGGGGTTATTTTAGGGGCCTTATTTGACCAGACACAAACCTTCTTTATGTTTACCCTGGGCATTCTGTTTGTAGGAGGCCGGGAAGGGACAATTTTGCAAACCATTGCCGGTAGATTTAAGGAGCCGGTGGTGATTTCTTTACTGGCAGGCATTATTCTTTTACTCTTTGGAGTTGAATTTCCCGCTTTTGTGATGGGGCCCTTAAAATTAATCGGGGGCACAACCTCGGTTTTGGCCATGTTCACTATCGGTCAGTTTATTAATTTACAATACTTTAAGGATTTGAAAAGGGTTGTCAAAATATTGCCGGTTGTTGCGTTGAAGTTACTGGTAATTCCTTTGGCGGTCCTTTGGATTACCGGCCTACTACCCCTGGATCCCCAAACTAGAGGAGTGCTGGCTATTATGCTGGCTTCCCCCACAGCAATACTGGCGGCCATCTTTGCTAAAAGATTCGGTAGCGATTATGAACTGGCGGTCATGGCGGTGGTAGCTACCACCGGCCTGTCAATTATCACTCTGCCTTTTATCTTGTCAATGATGTAAAAGTGGAAAACGGAAGGCTAAAAGTTAAAGGCTTTGGGATGGATGGCTGGGCAGCCGCTTTCCGCTTAAATCACATCATAAAAACCACCCCTATAATTACAGCTACCGTTAGGCCGATCATTACCGGTCGGAAATTTTTTCTTACCAATTCCAAGACCGGTACGCCTACAATTCCTGCTACTGCTACCAAGGAGCACCAGGCTACTAGGGTGCCTCCGCCGGACCAAACAGCTCCTATTTGTCCGATTGCTCCCAAGGTTGAGGCGATGTTAACATCGCCTCCGGCCATGGCGGCTGCCAAGGTGCCTAACAAGGGCAGGCCGGAAAAACCTGATCCATCAAGTCCCGTTAATAATCCCACTACTAACAGTCCAAAGGCAGCTAAAAAACCGCTAGGCGGCATAAGTTGTGATAGCATTTTCCCTAAATCAAAAAGATAACCCGGTGCTCCTTCACCTAAAATTTTAACGGAGGCTTCAGGGTTGCCCAAAAAAAAGAAGCCCGCAATGGGAATAATGGGTCCCATCACCCGGAAGGCAAAAACTAGGCCGTCTGCCAAATAATCTGCTATACGATCTAAGCCGCCGGAGCCGCTAACATAGAGGGAGGCGATTACGATCAGCAATAATGCCACCCCGCCCAGCATGGCAGAAGCGGCTCCACCTGTCAGATTATATTTATAAAGGGCAAAGATTACATAGACCATGGACATGGCCAATAAAACCAATAAGGTTTTCCCCTTGGTTCTTTCCCCGGGAGTCCACCTTTGAACTCTGGTGGTAGTATCCAAGCCAGTGACCACAGGATGCAATCCGGAAGGGTATCTGTCCTTTCTATTCCAAAGGTAGGCCAAGGTCAGGGCTGTTATACCTGCCACTAAAGAGAGGATTCCTCCTTTCAGGGTAATCAACTCCACCGGCACTCCGGCGGCGGCAGCGGTTAACCCCGGCGCAGCTTGGATAATAATATCCCCTCCCAGGGCCAAACCCTGTCCCGCTAAAGCGATGGACATGGCTGCCAGCATGGGTGACAGCCCCATTTTTATTGCCGGAGGAGCCAAGAGGGCCCCTACTAAGGGAATGGCGGGAGTGGGCCAGAAGAAGGTGGATACAAGTGCAGTAGTGGCGGCCAGGACTAGGTAGCTTACCAAGGGTCCGCCCATCAGTTTTTTTAAGGGTACCACCATCATTTCATCTGTACCGGTGCTGCTTAAGGATTTTAACAGGGCGACCATCAAACCGATGATCATGAAAATACTCATTAAATCGCTACCTGCAACAACGCTGGCATTAAAGACAGTCTGTATTCCTTTACCGATCTGACCAAAGAAATTCCAGCCGATCAGAAAGGTGAATAAAATACAGGGGATAAGCACATTTCTTCTTAGGAACATAGTGATGACCACAAGAATAATTCCCAGTGTATACAGCCAGTGGCCGAATGTCATCATCAGGCCCTCCAATTCTTTTAGATGGTTTTATAATATATGCGGGGACGAGCGATTTACGTACCGTTTAGCAGTGATAGTCCACTGATATTAAACAGCAATTATGGTAATATATAATTATAGTGAACAAGAATACTAGGGGGCTGATTATGTTTACCGAGCTAACCATACCGCAATATGTAGAGAAAATGGCCGGCATCTCTTTCCCATCTCCCAAGGGGGGAAGTGCTTTAGCTATAACCGGTGCTATGGGTGCGGCGTTGGCGGAGATGTGCAGCCGGGTATCCGCCAATAACTATCCCGGGGAAAGCCGTTATCAAGATATTTCGGAAATAGCGGTTCTATTACAAGAACGTTTTCTTCAGCTGGCGGATAAGGATACGGAAGTGGTTTATGAAATGATTCTAGCCAACAGAAAAAAGGGGGAGAATCATCAGGAGCGGGAGGCTATCAAAGTAAGTAATGCCAAGGCTAATGAGAACCTGTTCAGAATCAGTGAAGTTGCTAATGATTTGCTGGATTTGGTTCAATACCTGGAGCCCCTCTGTGTGCCCAGTTGTATTGTGGATTTGCAGATTGTGCTGGCTTTAGCAACTACGATCAAGGACTCTGTGGCTAAAGCAATCGGAGACGGAAAGGCGACGCCCTTTGTGTAACGTGGTCTAATATGGGCTAACATGGACTAACATGGTCTAACATGGTCTAATGTGGTCTAACATGGACTAACATGGTCTAACATGGACTAACATGGTCTAACATGGACAAGCGGTTGTTAGGCGATTGTCCAGCGGTTGTCTAGCGATTGTCTAATGTGGTCTAACGTTGTCTGACATGGTCTAGTGTAGACAAGCGGTTGTCAAGCAATGGTCAAGCGGTGGCTAAGCAGTTGTTTTTGCATGCGATTCTGCATGAGATTGCCATGTCGCTTCGCTCCTCGCAATGACAATTAAGTAAAAAACTGCTTCAATGTCATCCTAAGCGCAGCGAAGGATCCCAAGTAGAATCACATGCAAAAACAATTGTTGGTCCGTTGCTCGACAAATGTCCTTTGCATTCAAGCAAAATCTGGTGCTGCTGCTTGATGATTCCATTGCCCTTTTAAGGGGTTTCCATCTAGAATAGAGTATAGGAAAAGGTGGTGACCCCAGTGAAAAAAAATACTTTGACCGATAAGCGAAACCTAATTCAGTGGTTTTTGGACAGCCAGCGTTTAGCTGCTCCGAAGGCCGAAAAGGTTTTGCGTCTTTTATTAGACAGCGATAGCCTGCTGAAAAAAATTAGCTTAATGCCGGAAATAACTGCTACGGATAACCTACTTTTGATTTCTTCCAGAGCAACCCAGCGGCAACCTTTTTTACTGAAAATGAACGGGCAAAAATTTTATGAAGTGGAAGCAGCTTTAAACGCTTTGAAAAATGAAGAATGGGAGTACTTATATCTACACTTGGCAATTAACAAAACTTTATTTTGCCAACATTGTGCTATTCGCAATAATGAAGAAAATAAAAAGGTAGAAAAAAGAAGGAAACAATTAATCAGGCAAATGTTGTTACAGATGATTGATCAAGCCTTAGATTTTCGGGATCAAAGGGCCTTTGAGGTGCTAACCAACAAACTGAAGGAAATAGAAACCGAGCTATAGATTAAAGCAGGTTGAAAAGTTCTTCTTTGCTATGGGAATTAAAGTAAAAATACTGATGGCTTGCCTTGCTATTCAAAAACCATAATGTTAAAATTATAAGGCATAGTATATGGGGAACCATCAAGGTTCCTCCTTCTTTTGCAGGGAGGCTGAATGATGCTTACATTTTTAAAAAATTTTTTGGATGACAACGCCAAAGAGATCAAAAAACTCAGCAAACGAGTGGAAGAAATTAATTTTTTGGAACCTCAGATACAGGCTCTTTCGGATGAAGCCCTCCGGGATAAAACTTGGGAGTTCAGGGAAAGGCTGGCCAATGGGGAGGAAACGGATGATCTTTTGCCTGAGGCCTTTGCAGTTGTAAGAGAAGCTTCTTGGCGGGTTTTAAAAATGCGCCATTTTGATGTGCAGCTAATAGGCGGTATGGTCCTTCATCAGGGGCGAATTGCGGAGATGAAAACCGGTGAAGGTAAAACCTTGGTAGCCACTTTGCCTGCCTACTTAAATGCTTTGACCGGACGCGGCGTGCATATCATAACCGTCAATGATTACCTAGCCACCAGGGATAGTGAGTGGATGGGGCAAATTTATCGGTTCTTAGGATTAGAGGTAGGCTTGATTGTTCACGGTCTTACCTTTGATGAAAGGAAAGAAGCCTATAACTCGGATATTGTTTACGGAACCAATAATGAGTTTGGTTTTGATTATTTAAGGGATAACATGGCCTGGTCACCGGAGCAAATGGTGCAAAGGGAATTGTTTTATGCCATCGTGGACGAGGTCGACAGCATTTTAATTGATGAAGCGAGGACACCTTTAATTATTTCAGGTCAAGCCGACAAGCCCACTCAAGTCTATTATACAGTGGCAAAAATAATTCCCAGGCTAAAGGTTGAGGCAGATTATACAGTTGATGAAAAGGCTCACACCGCTGTTTTAACGGAAGAAGGAATTGCTAAGGTTGAAAAGATGCTTGGGGTGGAGAATCTTTATGATGATGTGAATACGGAACTGAGCCACCATGTTAATAATGCCTTGAAGGCTCATACTTTGATGAAGCGGGACCGCAACTATGTGGTTAAAGACGGGGAAGTAATTATTGTAGATGAGTTTACCGGCCGTTTAATGTTTGGTCGGCGTTATAGTGAAGGCTTACATCAGGCCATCGAAGCTAAGGAAGGGGTTAAAATTGAAAGAGAATCCCAGACACTGGCTACCATCACTTTTCAAAATTATTTCAGAATGTATGAAAAGCTTTCCGGGATGACGGGCACGGCGGAAACGGAGGAAGCGGAGTTTAGCAAAATCTATGGGATGGATGTGGTAGTGATTCCCACCAACAAACCCATGATTCGGGAGGATTATCCCGACCTTGTCTACAGAACGGAGCAGGGTAAGGATAGGGCTGTGATCGAAGAAATCGTAACATGTTATCAAAGACAGCAACCGGTGCTGGTAGGGACCATCTCCATTGAAAAGTCGGAGCAACTGAGCGATTTACTGAAAAAGCAAGGCGTTCCCCATCGGGTTTTAAATGCTAAGTACCATGAGCAGGAGGCGGAAATAGTAGCGGAAGCAGGGCAAAGGGGCAAGGTTACTATTGCTACCAACATGGCTGGTAGGGGGACGGATATTGTCCTGGGAGATGGAATAGTGGATTTGGGTGGCCTTCATATCATTGGTACCGAAAGACATGAATCCCGACGGATTGATAACCAGTTAAGAGGTCGTTCCGGCAGGCAGGGGGATCCGGGTTCCAGCCGCTTTTATGTTTCCTTGGAAGATGATCTAATGCGTCTATTTGGTTCGGATAATATTACCGGTTTAATGGAAAAGCTAGGGATGGATGACAGCACCCCGGTGGATCATCCCTTGATCTCCCGTTCCATCGAAACAGCTCAAAAGAGGGTTGAAAACCGCAACTTTGATATGCGTAAGCATGTTTTGGAATATGATGATGTGATGAATCAGCAAAGGGAGATTATTTATCGTCAAAGAAGGCAGGTCCTAGAAGGGGAAAATCTCAAGGATAATGTTTTGGATATGGTTGATACCATCATTGATGGGGCCATTGATCGCTACTCGGCGGTGAGCCAGTTCCCCGAAGAATGGGAGTTAGCTTCCTTTAGTCAATATGCGGAGCAAACATTCTTGCCCGGAAAATTATTAGCACCGGAAGACTTGGCTAAAATGGAGAAGGAAGAAATCCGGGAAATGTGCCATAGTTTAGCTAGAGAGCTTTATGAAGCCAAGGAGCAGGAGGTTGGTCAAGAAGCAATGCGGCAACTGGAAAGGATGGTTATCCTGAAGGTTGTTGATGCTAAATGGATGGATCATATTGATGCCATGGATCAATTAAGGCAGGGTATTGGCTTGAGGGCTTATGGTCAGAGGGACCCCTTAATTGAATATAAGTATGAAAGTTTTGATATGTTTAATGCCATGATCGCCGAAATCCAAGAAGAGGTTACCCGTTATATCTATAGAGTTAGAATTATGGAGGAACGGGAAGGGCCTAAAAATCTAGTGGAGAACAAATATGAGGAAGAGCCGGAGAAAAAACCGATTAAAAAGGGGAAAACTGTTGGCAGAAATGATCCCTGTCCCTGTGGCAGCGGTAAAAAATATAAACGCTGCTGCGGAAGTAAATAGCAAAAAAGACCCCGCAGGGTCTTTTTTAATTACCAGTTACTACGCCTATTGGCCTGAAAACAGTCTTGGCAATAAACAGGCTTGTCGCCTGTAGGTAGGAAAGGAACCAAGGCTTCTTTTCCACAGGAGGAACAAATAGCGGAATGCATTTCTTTTCTTCCTCTGGATTGGCTACCGCCACGTCCCTGTCTTTGGTTTTTTCTGGCAGCGCGACAAGTAGGGCAACGGCCCGGCTCATTTTCAAAACCTTTTTCAGCGTAAAACTCCTGTTCAGATGCCGAAAAAACAAATTCGGCACCACACTCTTTGCAGCTCAAAGTCTTGTCTGTAAACACGGAAAACCTCCAAATTATGTGTATTGCCCGGTTGCTTATAGCATTCCAACATTCCCCAAGCTAAAAGCAACCCGGAGGTTTATCAGATACTAGCACTATCGAGCTAATTTAAAGTATAACCTTAAATTTCCCTTGAATCAAGAGCTGCATATCCTTTTTTTAGAATTTATTTGTATAAAACACCTAAGATCTAGATAAATTTTCTCCCTACCCGGGCTGCCAACAGGACCGGATCATACACCGGGGAAAAGGGAGGAGCGTAGGCCAGGTCAAGATCGAAGATATCATCCAGAGTCATTTTATGCTGAATGGCCGTT
>JBBAFB010000022.1:0-20086 GCA_041655595.1 Bacillota bacterium | reverse complement strand
GCTTACTTTACTTCTACTTTCTGCCCTTCTAATTTCTTATCCGAGTTTCATTTTTTCTGCAGCTAAAAAGGGCTTGGATACCTGGTGGCAATTTGTATTGCCGGGACTGTTCCCGTTTTTTATCCTAGTTGAATTGTTAGCGCAATTCGGAGTAATAGACTTTTTAGGAATACTGCTGGAGCCGATCATGAAACCGTTATTTAATATACCCGGTAGAGGTGCATTTGTGCTAACAGCAGGTTTTACCTCAGGAGCACCAATAGGAGGTATTCTAACTTCCCAGCTATACCAGGAACAACATTTAAGTAGAGGTGAAGCAGCCCGCCTGGTATCCTTTACCAACAATGCATCTCCCTTATTTATATTAGGTTCAATTTCCGTAGGCCTTTTGGGACAACCCCAATTTGGCAAAATATTGGCACTCAGCCACTATTTTGCTAATCTTTTAATAGGAATTCTGCTGGGGCTCTCCTCCTCCAAAAAACGGCTTAGAACCACTGGTAGCAATTTAACCCAATTGCTAGTTCAAGCATTCACAAACATGCACCACTCCTACCTCCTTCGCAATAAATCCCTAGGGGTCATCCTACGGGAAGCCGCTAAAAGTTCTATGGAAAAGATGTTGATTATTGGCGGTTTCATAATTATGTTCTCAGTACTTATTGAAATACTTTCCATTCTGGGAATTCTTAAAATATTAGCCGGCTTCCTTGGCTTGTTTTTAATTCCAATCGGTCTTGACCCCTCTTTGATGTTACCACTATCCAGCGGAATTTTTGAAATGACCATAGGTATAAAAATGATCGCGGAAAGCGGGGCCCCTATACTACAGCAACTACTATGTATCAGCATCATCCTGGGGTGGGCCGGGCTGTCGGTTCACGCCCAAGTGGCCGCCTTCTTGAGTGGCCATAATATCTCCCTGATACCTTATTATTTCGCCAGAATCCTACAAGGAACAATTGCCGCGTCTTTTGCTTATATCTTACTTGGTAAAGGTGTTTTTGTGTTGGGGGAAGGCAAAATCCCCTTAATCACCCTGATCAGTTTAAGTAAAATAATTTTGGTTTGCAAGATCGTTTTTGTAATGATGGCATTGTTCTTTATTCTGGACTTTTTAAAATCAACCCTTAAGAGGTAGCATCTTTTACCATGATGGTTTGTTTTTCTTATGCATCTTCTTTTAAACTGCTGTATAAATCTGCTTTTCCTTCGCTAATATTAGTTAAGGCTTTTGTCAGATTATTTTCTAACTGAATTAAAATTTGCTCCGCATAATGGAAGGCACCTTTTTTTATTTCGAGATCAAGGGTTTGGGCTTTCTTTAAAATTTCTTGTCCCTTCTGCTCCGCGGCTTTTACTATAGCATTTTCCAATGCCAGTTGTTCGATCTGGGATTGAGCCTTTTTGATAATCTTTTCTCCTTCTTCTTGGGCTTCCCTAATCATTCTATCTTTTTCTTTGGCAACCCACCTAGCCTGCCTTATTTCTTCCGGCAAAACTGCTCGAATTTGATCTATACAATCCAATACCTCATCTAGGTCCACCAGCACTTTACCCATTAAAGGGATTCTGGAGCCACTTTCTAGAATATCTTCTAATTCGTCCAACACTTCAAATACATCCATCAACTGATTCCCCCTTTGCTAATTTATAAAACAATAATGCGGTGCTGCCATACTGCTTCGCTTTTATTAGTTCAAATCCTTCGATTAACTGATTCTGCCCCGTAGATACGGACTGCTCCAGAATAAGTCTTCCCATGTCTTTTAATAATTTTTTCCCTGCTAACAGGTTTAAAATTTCAGGCCACTTTTCATAACTATAGGGAGGATCAATAAAAATCAAATCAAAAGGTTTTTCTTGGCAGGACTTCAAAAAAGACAATACATCCATCCCGACAACCCTAGTTTGAGCTTGCCAGCCCGTTTTTTCGATATTATATGTAAGGGACCTAATAGCTGTGGGGCTGTTTTCCACAAATACCACATAGCCGGCACCCCTGCTTAATGCTTCTAACCCCAGTGCTCCAGACCCGGCAAAAAGATCCAACACCCTTGCTTCTAACTCCAGCCCTTGAATTGAATTAAATAGGGCCTCTTTAACCCTACTGCCGGTAGGCCTTGTTGCATAACCTTTGGGTGCATGTAGGATCATTCCCTTTGCTTTACCTGCAATTATTCGCATTTTCAAATTCACCCACTGATATTATAGCATATGATTTAATAATGGAAGACATCTTAAAAACAAAATTCGGCATATTTTCAAAAAAACCTCCAACTTTCGTATATTATCTTTCCCATCGGTTTATAATAGCAAATAGCAAAGTACTTTGCAGAAGAGCTTAGTGGTTATATAAAATAACCCTCCCCCATGAGCTCTTCCTCCGGTTTCTCCTCTCCCAGCCCCCATAGGCGAACAATAAAGGTACCTATCGCCTGTGGGGGCAATGCACAACCAAGCCGCCTTAGGCGGCTTTTTTAGTTATTTTTAGAAAAATTATGGTTTATTCCGCTACAAACTGATTATTTTGCAGGTAACATCTCAAAAACGGTGAATAATATATGGGTTAATACAAATTTAGGAGGACTAACATGAAACAATTAGAAAACTTGCATGCCCTGTTTCGCCCGAAAAGTATCGCTATCATTGGAGCTTCTTCAAATCCTATTAAACCCGGAGGGCAACCGTTAGCGGCTCTTTTGGCTAGTGGTTACGCAGGAGAAATTTTACCCGTCAACCCACGTTATACCGAAATAAATGGGTTGAAATGCTATAGTAGCGTTACAGATATAGCTACACCCGTTGATCTGGCCATTATAGCTGTACCGGCCAAAAATGTTGCGACGGCATTAAAAGACTGTGTTAAGCAAAAGGTAAAAACCGCCATAATTTTCACCTCGGGTTTTGCGGAAGCGGGTGAAGAAGGTTTGAACTTGCAAGATGAACTTTTAACAATTGCCAAATCTGCCGGATTACGATTTGTCGGGCCTAATTGCTTGGGATTAGTTAACGCACCTGAAAAAGTGATGGCCAATTTTGCAGTTAGCCATCACCCAGAAAAGGTTGTTAAAGAAAACGCTTTTGCCTTTATCAGCCAAAGCGGCGGCTTCGGCACCATTACCTATGCAGAAGCACAAAAGCAAGGTCTGGGAGCTCAAATTCTTGTCAGTACCGGTAACGAGGCCGACTTAGACTTCACGACCTTTGTAGACTATATGGTTCAATATACTGATGTTAAAGCAATCGGGGGCTATCTCGAAGGTGTTAGAGACGGCAAAAATTTTGCCAGAGTTGCCGATGAGGCCCTTAAAAAAGGGATACCCCTTTTAATTTTAAAGGTTGGCAAGCATCAAGTCGCTGCCCAAGCGGCCCAATCGCACACCGGCTCCATGGTTGGAGACGATGATATTTATCAAGGCTTATTCGACCAAAAAGGCATTATCCGTGTAAACGGTGTCGAAGAAATGCTCCCTATGCTTAACCTGATTTCGGACAAAAGATTGCCCCGGGGCAAAAAAATTGGAATACTTTCAACCTCGGGAGGCGGCAGTGTTTATCTAGCAGATCTTTGCGCGGATGCCGGCCTTGAGGTAATAAACCTTTCTTCGGAAACAATGTTAAAGTTAAAACAAATTCTACCGCCCTTTGTGACTCCGGGCAACCCGGTTGACTTAACTTCCCAGGCCATGGTTGAAGAAGGAATGCTCAAGCAAGCTTTGGAAGTTTTATTTAAAGATCCAGCCGTAGATTTAATTATGCTACATTTTAATGTGATGGGGCAGGAAGCTACCCAGACAATTATTGCCGATATTAAAAATGCCTATAACAAGACTGATAAACCCTTAATGTGCGTTTCCTGGAGCCATGATGAACGGGATCACCTCTTGGCCCAAGATTTGATTAGATTGGCGGGCTTACCCAACAGTTCTCAACCGGAATACGGTGCCAAGGCTTTGGCAGCCCTGGCTAATTATGCAGAGCAGTATCGGCTCAAACAGAATTCTTTACACAAAACTAGCTCTGCCGACAGTGTCGCCGACAACCCGGGAGCCCAATACTTAAAAAAATTAAACAAAACTAACCTAAACGAAAAAGAAGCGAAAGATTTGCTTCGCCTTTACAATATTCCTGTTGTTCAAGAACAAATTGTTTCCTCCGGAGAAGAGGCAATATCGGCTGCCAAGTCAATTGGCCTGCCCGTTGTTTTAAAAATTCTTTCTTCGGACATTTTACATAAAACCGAGGTTGGAGGTGTAGAATTAAATCTGGAAACGGAAGAAGCTGTACTCAGAAGCTACAATCAAATTTTAAACAGGGTAAAATCAACCGCTCCAAATGCCCTGCTCGAAGGAATGCTGGTGGCAGAAATGCTCCCACAAGGCAGGGAACTCATACTCGGAATAAAAAATGATCAAGCTTTTGGTAACAGTGTTGTTGTAGGCTTAGGAGGCATCTTTGTTGAGGTTTTAAAAGACTTCGTATCGGCCATCCCTCCCTTGGCAGCTTATGAAGCTGAAAATATGTTAAAAAAATTGAAAGGTTACCCAATCCTGGAATCCTTCCGAAACCTTGGTCCGGCGGATTTAGATGCTCTTTTATCCGTTATAATAAATTTGGGCAAAATGGCCATTGATTTAGAGAGCCTAATTGATGAATTAGAAATCAACCCGCTAATTGTTGGAGAAAAAGGCATGGGGGTTAAAGCTGTAGATGCTTTGGTTACTTTAAAATAAAAATTTTTTCTGTTTTAATAAAAAGGCCGAAAGGCCTTTTTTAAATTGGCTTAGCAGTTTTTTGGGTTTCTAAGGCTTGAAAACGCGCCTTATTAGAGCAAGCATTGCAAACAAATATCCCCCTGGGATCCTTTGCCAAACGCTGGTAATCCTTATGTATTTTGTTAATTTCTTGCTCAGTACCGCAGAGCATACAGCGAACCTTCATCTCAATTCACCTCTTTTTTTATTGTACCATTAACTACCTCTCAAAACAATTAAATAAAAAGAATAGAAACCCGCTCTTTGGGAAAATATGAAAATAACACATTGAGAGGTGATTACACTGACTAACCATTCCTTCTACAGGAAGTTAAATCCGTTTCTAGATTTAGCGGTGGAAGCCCATGAATTAATAAGGGGCGAAACAGGCAGGGAAATAAATGGGGTAATTCACGAACAAAACCGTTTTCCCGGCGGCACCACTACCTTAATCAAAATTACTAATCAGAAGGGTGAAGAAATAATGGGCCGCCCATTGGGCTCCTATGTTACAATAGAATCCAAAGAGCTCAGGCATAATAACTGGGAAGCCCATAAAAATATTACAAAAAGTTTTGCAGCAGTGTTAAAAGACTTAATCAAAGGTTTTAATCTAACTCCAGACAGCAATTTTTTGATAGTAGGTTTAGGCAATTGGAACGCTACACCCGATTCACTCGGTCCGAAAGTGGTCAACAAAATTTTAGTAACCCGCCATATGTTTCAGTTCGCTCCGGAGGAGCTTACAGGAGGACTTCGCCCCATTGCTGCTATTGCACCTGGCGTTTTAGGTATTACCGGCATTGAAACAGCCGAAATTATCAAAGGTATTATCGAAAAAGTAAAGCCTCATTTGATTATAGCAATAGATGCTCTGGCCGCGGGTAATGTAGACAGAATTGCAAGTACCATCCAATTGTCCGATACCGGGATTTCACCAGGTTCAGGTATTGGCAATAAACGACAGGGCCTCAATGTAGAAAGCCTAGGAGTTCCCGTTATTGCGATTGGGGTACCTACAATAGTTAATGCTGTTACAATCGCCTTTCAACTGTTCAATGAACTACTGACTAGAAATGAATCCTTGGCTGCTTCACTTCCAGAGGAGGAACTAGAAAAAGCTATTCAACTAGTCTTTGGTTCCTTCGGGACCACATTAAGTGTTACACCCAAGGAAATAGATGAATTGATTTCCAATGCAGCCAGGGTTATAGCTTCCGGTTTAAATCAAGCATTACACATCGCCATTAACCCTAATGATTATGCCATGTATCTACAATAATCTTACCCGGAGGTGTAACAACAAAACGGGCCGGGGCCCGTTTTGTTAAAAAGGAGTATATTCAGTTACTGACCACCGCCACCTCCGGGGTTACTGCTTACAGAACTTTGGTAAGCGTGGATCATTTTACGAACCATGTTGCCTCCAACGGCTCCATTAAGTCTTGCGGGAACATCCCCTAAATAACCCTGGTAATTAGGAAGTCCGACTTCCTGAGCGGTTTCGAACTTTAACTGGTCCATTGCTTCACGTGCCCCGGGAACTACAAGCACATTTCGTCTTTGTCCGGATCCCATTAAATTGTCACCTCCTTTTCTCTTGTAGTCTTATTATGGCTATTTAAGCTGGTTTTATGCTGCTTAAAGCCTAGTAGTATTTCCCTTGGCAGTTGTTTTTACACAGTTAAAATTACAACTGCTAAACATTAATTAAAAAAACGCCTATCTGGGAAGTGGCGTTTTATGGCAAAAATTCTGCATATTTTTTTTCTGCCCTCGAAATCAGTTTTGCGTTTTCGGGACTATTTTTATTTTTATAAATCAAGCTAGCATCCCTTTGTGCTAATTGTAAGAGCTTTTGATCGGTCAGCAAGCGAGCTACCTTAAATTCGGGCATACCATGTTGTCGAACACCAAAAAAATCCCCGGGACCCCTAATTTTAAGATCTTCTTCAGCTAAAGAGTAGCCATCCCGGTACCGTAACATGGATTTAACTCTGGCTTGAGTTTCCTTGCTTCTAAGGCTTCCCATTAAAAAACAATAGGATTTAATCTCTCCCCTACCGACTCTTCCCCTTAATTGATGCAATTGAGCCAGGCCAAACCTTTGACAGTCATTAATTAAAATAATACTCGCGTTGGGCACATCCACCCCAACCTCAATGACCGTTGTAGCCACCAATAAATCCAGCCTACCCATTCTAAAATCACCCATTATAGATTCCTTTTCTGAACTGGGTAGCCCGCCATAAATCAGTCCCAGGCGATATTCTTTAAAAGAGCCACTATTTAATTCTTCAAATAGCTTAATAGCTGCCTCCCCTGCAATTTTCTCCGAATCCTCTACTAATGGACAAACAATATAACCTTGACGGCCTTCATTTAGCTGCTTTTTAATAAAATTATAAACCTCCGTCCTTTTGCTTTCCGGCCAATATTTTGTTTCAACCGGCAGGCGACCGGGCGGCATCTCATCAATAATAGAAAAATCCAGATCTCCGTAATAAGCCAAGGCCAAGGTCCTTGGTATCGGGGTGGCAGTCATTATTAACAAATCCGGTTGAACAATATTATTTTCCAACAGCCTGCCCCTTTGTGCGACTCCAAAGCGATGCTGTTCATCCACCACAACTAATCCCAATCGTTTAAATTTAATTTCGTCCTCCAGCAATGCATGGGTGCCGATCACAAGCTTACTATTACCGCTTAATAAGTCGTTTTTTATTTTATCTTTTTCCTTTTTACTCAAACCACCAATCAACAATGCCGCATTGATCTTTAGCTTCTCCAATTGGTTTTTGAGCCCTAAATAATGTTGCTCCGCCAAAATCTCTGTAGGAACCATAAATACACCCTGGCTATTATTATCTATGGCCTTCAACAAAGATAATATTGCCACCACAGTCTTGCCGGAGCCTACATCTCCTTGCAAAAGCCTTGCCATGGGTTTTTTGTTTTCCATATCGGCATAAATCTCTTTTAAAACTATTTCCTGCGAACCGGTCAACTTATAGGGTAATTGATTGACAAATGCCCTGGATAACGGGCCGGTCATTTTATGAGCGAAGCCCTCTTTTTCCGTTTTACGGAACTTTTCACCCTGTAGTTTCAATTGCCAAAGAAGCAATTCCTCGTAAGCCAAAGTTTTTCTTGCTCTTTCAGCCTGTTCCAGACTGTCGGGCCCATGAATTTGCTTAAGTGCCCTGCCGGTTTTCATTATATTATAATGTTCTTGAATAACTCCGGGTAAGACATCCCTGACCATAACGGCATATTCCGCCACTGCATCTTGAATTATTTTCTGCAAAACCTTTTTGGAAAGACCGGCGGTTGTAGGATAAACCGGAATTATTTTATAATAATCCCTAGGTATCTCCCCGGATTCCAAAACTTCATAATCACCAACTTTAATTATATTTCCTTGAAAGGATCTCTCTACTCGTCCCGTCACAAAAAGGCTGGCACCCCGTTTGAAAGCAGTTTTCAAATAAGGTTGATTAAACCAAACTGCAATTGCACTACCTGTATCATCTTTTATAAAAACCCTCAAAATTGTTAATTTGGGTTTCGGCCTAATTTCCGTCACTTCAATAACCTTGCCCCAGAAGGAACCTTCCCTATAGAAAGGCAATTCCCCTAAGGGGATGACCTTTGTTCGGTCCTCATAACGTAAAGGAAAGTGAAATAGTAGGTCCTCGATGACAAAAATGCCAAGCTTAGCTAAAAACTTGGCTCTTCCTCTACCTATTCCTTTTAGAGATTCAACAGGAACCTTTAATAAACTTTCTGGGGCCATCATTTAAAATTTCATACTCCTTATTCTAAACCTAAAATATAGTAATAAAGCGGCTGTCCTCCCCGATGAATTTCCACATCAAGATCAAGATAGCGTTTTTCAAGCTGTTCTTTTAACTGACTTGCTTGGGCTTCTTTAATATCTTCCCCATAAAAAATACTAAGCAGCTCATGTTTGGGTTTCACTAACTGCTCTAATAAACCCATGGCTACAACCTCAAGATCTTTCCCTTGGGCCACTATATTTCCCTCCAAGAGGCCCAAAATTTCTCCCTTGGTAATGGTTAATCCATTATACTGGGAATCCCTAACGGCAAAGGTGACCTCACCTGTATCAACTTCTTTTATGGCTTCCGACATTCGAGTTGTATTACTTTGAAGATCATCCATCGGGTTAAAAGCCAACATAGCCGACAAACACTGAGGAAAACTGGTGGTCGGTACTACCGAAACCTGAATCCCCTGTTCTTCGGAAACTTTTTGTGCTTGCTCCGCAGCTAAAATTATGTTTTTATTATTAGGCATTATTATCACGTTTTTATACCTTGCCTGTCTAATACCTACCAATATTTCTTCCGTACTAGGATTCATCGTTTGACCACCTTGTATAATAACATCAACACCAAGGCTTTCCAAAATAGCCGCTAGCCCAGCACCAGCAGTAACTGCAACAACACCTAAGCCTTCAAGAGGTGCTGTCGGGATATTAATTTTTAGGGTTTCTCTATGTTGTTCTTCCATATTATCTATTTTAATATCATGTAGACTGCCTTTTGTTACGGCTATTTCTAAAACTCGCCCCGGAGAGTTTGTGTGGATATGAACCTTAATGACTTCTTCATTGCCAACCACCATAAGGCTATCACCCAAACTAGCCAGCTCCTCTTTTAAAGGCTCCTCAAGTAGATTTTGTCCCCTAATGATCAATTCTGCACAATACCTGAACTCCAGCTCTTGATGCAGACCGATTTTATTTGAGTTTTCTGTCAAATTATCACTACCCTTTATTAAATCTGTATCTGAAACAAGTATTTCACCTTGTATACCGGCTATCATACCGTGCAAAATATAAACCCAACCCTGCCCACCAGCATCAACAACACCTGCTTCAGCCAACACAGGCAATAATTGGGGAGTTTTTCTAAGGGACTCTTCCGCTGAGTAGGATGCCGCCAAGAGCACCTCCAGACAATTACCTCCCTCTTGGGCCTTACTTTTTGCTCCTTCAGCAGTAGCCTTTGCAACGGTTAAAATAGTTCCTTCAACAGGTTTTATAACTGAACGGTAGGCCATATCGGATGCCCTTTGAAAAGCCGTCGCCAAGGTAAAGGCATCCAACCCGTTTTGTTGTAGGTCTTTACCGAAGCCTCTAAATAATTGAGACAAAATAACTCCGGAGTTGCCCCGGGCACCCATTAAAGCACCAGTTGCTATGTTTTTTAGGATGGATGAAATATCCTCACTATTCTCCTTTTCCATCTCATTAATTGCAGCAGTAATTGTTAAATGCATATTTGTACCGGTATCCCCATCTGGCACGGGAAATACATTAAGGGAATCCACATAGGGCTTGTTATTGCCCAGCATCATTTGAGCGCCGCGGAAAGCTTGTTTTAACTGCTTTGCATCTAGTTCTTTATATTGCAAATCCTTTACCTCCTCAGTCTAAAACCCTGACTCCTTGTACTATAACATTTACTTTGCCAACAGTTTGACCTGTCGTTTGTTCTACTGCGTAACGCACTTGTTCCATAACATTTTGTGCAATTTGAGAAATCTTTGTACCGTAAGCCATAATCACATAGACATCTATGATTAATTCTCCTTTGCTATGTACAACAATACCTTTTCCAAGGGAATCCATTCCTAAAAGCTGACCGATTCCATCTTGCAGTTTTTGTGAGGCCATGCCTATCAAACCATAGGATTCCAAGGCCGCTCTGCCGGCAATAGTGGCAATAACTTGATCCGCAATAAGAATTTTACCATATTCATTTTTATTAGCCAACGACATAATTAATTAACCTCCCCCTCTTTATAATTTAGCAGCATAAAAACTTTTTAATTTAATTTACAGCGGACGGATGGTATTTGACAAAAAACAAAGCATTCTATTAGTATTCTCACTATACCATTTCTTTTAACACTTATGCAATCCTGCTTTTTAACTTTCCGAATTCGATTTATTTTTTATATTAAATTTCCCATATATCCCGCTATTATAGTTTACCATATAGTTTACCATTATTAACCCAGGGGCGTAAAGTGGTAAAGTTTTTTCGTGAAGCTTGCACATCTGGTTAAATTCTGTTAAAATGTTAAATGTTCTTTCATTGGCTACTTGATTATTTGCCAAGGAGGTGGGAAACATGGCAAAATGTTTTATCTGTGAGAAACAAGTAATTACTGGCAATAAGGCCAGCCATTCCAATATTAAAACCAGAAGAGTATGGAACCCGAATCTAAAAAGAGTAAGGGCTATTGTTAACGGAAGTCCAAGAAGAATTTATGTCTGTACTCGTTGCCTGAGATCGGGCAAAGTAACTCGTGCAATTTAAACTTAAGCAAAAAAAAGACCGGACAGGTCTTTTTTTTATTAAATAGAAAGTAAATATTATGTTTTTTATTCGCTAATGGCTAATGAATAGTAGAGCTTCCAACTTTTTAAAAGTCCGCAATGTTAATTTAGTAATCCTGCGTATCGGCACCTTCCGGAATACTTTCTCCTAAAAAAGCCCTTACCCTTTTATAAATCAAAAATGATACCCCACCACTTAAGATGCCCTTAACGGCATTAAAGGGAACCACGGCTGAAACTATTAAACCCCCAACTTCTTCCGTAGGAATACCCCACATTGGTAATAAAAGAAAATAATTAACCAAGGACATGACAACCATCAAAGCGAAGGAGGCTGAAACAAGGCTTACAATTGCCCCCGTTTTTGTTCTCCAATTCTCATATATACTGCCTGCAACTAATACATACGTTCCACCGGCAACCATTGCACCTATAAAACCGATAATACCTGATGTTGCCTTACCGGAAATGAAAAACATAATATTTTTGATTAACTCAACTAAAACTCCGATCCAGGGCCCCCACGCAAAAGCGGCAATAAGAGCAGGTACCTCACTGGGATCGTACTTTAGAAAGGGCGGTAAAAGAGGTAAGGGAAATTCTAAAGTAAACATTAACAAAAAACCAATTGCAGCTAAAAATCCAATTTGAACCATTCTTTTTGTTGACACTAACTTCCTCCTGTCCCAATACGGCTCCTAAACAAAAATAAAAGCCTCAAGATCTTCGAGGCTTTTAAGGAGCACATAAAATTAAGGCAACAATAATTAATCATTTTGTTGCTTACCTTCTCCCATCCAGACTTTAACTGTCGGCACTGGAAAACTACCAGTTCAACCGCATTGCGGCTCGCGGGCTTTACCGCCGGTAAGGAATTTCACCTCTCCCCGAAGGAACCATATTGATTTATTTGTATAATAATTTACCACAACTGCCCGGTATTTGTCAAGATCAAAAAACCCTGGCAAAATAAAATAAAATAATCCTGATAAGTTTCAGCCGAATCAGCTGATACTCTGCCTTAATTCATTCACTGCCTGTTTTATATCCCCTTGCCCAAAAATAGCTGAACCAGCCACTAGAATTTGAGCCCCGGCCTTCACGGCCAAAGGGGCAGTTTCTGTATTGATGCCCCCATCCACTTGGATAGGTATGGCTAGGCCGCGACTGTCTATCATTTGCTTGAGCTGTTTAATTTTAGTTAAGATCCCCGGAATAAACTTTTGTCCTCCGAAGCCGGGGTTTACACTCATCAATAAAACCATATCCAATTCAGGCAAAACCCAGTCAATTGCTGATAACGGTGTAGAAGGGTTAAGAGCAACAGCGGCTTTAACCCCATGTTCACGAATATCAGTTAAGAGCCTATGCAAATGGTGATTGCCTTCTGCATGAACTGTTATATAATCAACTCCGGCCTCTGCAAAGGCAGTGATAAAATTCTCCGGCTTATTAATCATCAAATGGGCATCAAACTTTATTTTAGTCAGCGGCCTCAAGCTTTTTACCACGTCGGGACCAAAGGTAATATTAGGCACAAAATTACCATCCATTATATCGAGATGTAAAAATTCGACCCCCGGGACCTCAACTTGCTTAATTTCCGACCCCAGCCGGCTAAAATCAGCGCTTAATAGTGACGGAGCAAAACTTATCATCCTAATACCTCCGTTCATTTTGAATAACTTCCGTTAAAAAACTTTGATAATTTTTGATTCTTTCTTCGTTAATCAAACCCTGTCTAAAAGCATCCTCTACCGCACAACCCGGCTCACCTCTATGTAAGCAATTGGTAAACCGACAGCTGGCCCCGAAGTTGGCTATCTCAGGAAAATAAAAGGCCAAGTCTTCCCTAGCCAGTTGTGGCAGATCCACCCTGCTGAAACCGGGAGTATCTGCCACATAGCCACCATTATTTAACTTTAGCAGCTCCACGTGGCGGGTAGTATGTCTGCCCCTTTGGGTTTTTTCACTGACCCTTCCCGTTTTTAGCACAAACTCCGGCTGAATAGCTTGTAATAAACTTGACTTTCCCACACCTGAGGGGCCGGCCAAGACGGAAAGTTTATTTTTAAACACCTTTTCCAAATCTCCTACGCCTTGCCGGGTTTTTGCGCTAACCCCCAACACGGAATAACCTATATTTTGATATATTTTTATTAGTTTTAAGCCAACCTCAACCGCTATAAGATCCAATTTATTAAAACAAATAATACCTGTTAGGCCGTGGTGCCCACTCAAAACCAATAAACGATCCAGAAGATTTAAATCCGGTTTGGGACTGGCGAAGGACATAACAATTATCACTTGTTCTACATTGGCAACGGCCGGTCTGGTTAGCTGGTTTTTTCTTTCCAATACTTGTTCTATAACAGCCTTATCCTCTGCTATCGGCGTAATTAAAACCCGATCTCCTACTAAAAAATCTTGATCTTTTACCCTATATTTACCTCGTAGGGAACATTCCCACAGAAAATCTTTTGTCTGAACATAATAGAACCCACTGTAACCTTTAACGATAGTACCTTCTAACATATTTCCCCCTTAAAGCAGTGATGTTTCATCAATTAAAACATCATCATCATATATTTTTGCCTGTCCCTGGCCAAAATAAGGCACCTCAATGCTAATGAAATCATTGGCGTCATGCATGCCACTGTATTCTTCATGCTCACCTGTACTATCGCTGATCACCACTCTAATCAGCCTTTGATCTTTTCCGGCTTGAACCTTTAATTGCACCGTTGCTGATTTAGGCGTGGGGCCGGGACCTAGGCTTAAAACTATGTCTACAGGAGTTTTTTGCAACACTTTCTCGCCGACCGGAATCCCTTGTTTAATTACCTGTCCCGAAAAATATTCATAACTGACCTCATGAGATACATCTCCGGAAGTTAGGTTATTTTCCGAAAAAATCTTCTTAACCTCCTGAAGATTCTTACCCAACAGATCCGGCATCGTTATATAGCTGGGCTCTGGTCCCAAACTAACAATCAATTGAACTTCCGTGCCTAAAACAGCATCATTGTTTGGCTTTGGATGTTGATCTATAATGTGACCCTCCGGCATCTTCGGATCGTGCTTTTTAACTGCTTGTTCTACGGCGGTAAAGCCTGAATTTGCCAACTCAACCCTAGCCTGCCGCTCCTCCTTACCTATCAGATCCGGAACCTTTGATACTTCCTGTCCTAGGCTTATGTCCAAAGTAACAACCCTGGTTTTCTTAACCTTTTCATCTGCTTTAGGGTTTTGAAACAGAACGTGGTTTGCAGGTATTTCTGTATCATGCCTTCTTTTGCCTTCCTCCCATTGTAAACCAACCTTAAACAAGCTAAGCTCCGCTTCAGCTAAAGGCAACCCGGTAACAGAAGGCACAACAACCTCGCTTACGGTTAAGTATTTTTGGATCCCCGAATATACCAACAAGGGCAAACCAATTATGGCTAAAACCAACAAAATTATTCCGGCTGGTTTTAGTTTACCCACGGGCTTTTTGGGGGAATCCTTTCTTTTTGCTGTTCTTTTCTTGCTAACTCGTGGTAGAACCTGGGTATCACTAAGCTTCCCGCTCAATTCTATATTTACCTCCCCTAAAGCGTATTTTAATTCAAAGGCACTGGAAAAACGTTTTTCAGGGTCCTTTCTAAGACATCTTTCAATGATTTGTTCCAATTCGGGGGGAAAATCTAAAATATAATTTGAAACCGGCGGATAATCTTCCTGAATATGCTTCATGGCGATTCCAATTGCTGTATCCCCTTCAAAAGGTAATCTGCCGGTTAACATCTCATATAAGACTATCCCCGCAGAATAAAGATCTGTGTGAATAGAAGAAATTTCCCCTCTTGCCTGTTCCGGGGATATATATTGAACCGTGCCTATAATGCCGCTACCTGAATATGTCAAGGTGGCATTAGTCACTGCCTGGGCTATACCGAAATCGGTAACCTTCAGCCTTCCTTTATTGGTTATTAAAATATTCTGCGGTTTTATATCCCTATGAATAACATTGTTGTCATGGGCATGTTGAAGGGCATCGCAAATTTGCATGGCAAAATTAATTGCTTCTCCAATTTCCAGTTTGCCTTTTTCCAAGATAACTTCCTTCAAATTTTTGCCATCAATATATTCCATGATTAAATAATACAGCCCATTTTCCTGACCAACATCATAAATACTGACAATATTCGGATGGGAGAGCTTGGCCACTGCTTGAGCCTCTTTTTGAAATCTCCTGACAACATCCCCATCACTTGCCAACTGTTCCCTTAGAATCTTTATGGTAACAGTTCGTGATAAAAGCAAATCAAACCCTTTATATACAAGGGCCATGCCGCCTCCACCCAGTTTTTCTATAATTTCGTATCTGTTATCAATAATTTGCCCAACCAGATTTTCCACCCCATCTCCCAAATATCTCTGTCGGCTTTACATTTTATGAAAAACAGTTTCCAAGTATCATCTTAAACCTAAATGAAATTTAATCATTTCCCTGGCAATGGGTGCTGCCTGACCGCCGCCTGTTCCGGCATTCTCTACAATTACAGCAATAGCAATTTGAGGCTTATCAACCGGTGCAAAAGCTACAAACCAGGCATGAGCCCTCCCGTGGGGGTTCTCCGCGCTGCCAGTTTTTCCAGCCACCTTCACACCAGACAACTTCACCGGCCAACCGGTTCCCCATTCAACAGCTGCCAACATTCCCTCCTTGAGAATTTGAGCAGTGTCCGTCCTCATAATTTGCCTTTTAATGGGCACTTTGGCCAGAGGTTCAAATTCCTCCCGGATAGAACCAGCGGCTTTTAACAAAATGGGTTCCACCCAGACCCCGTTATTGCCAATCGTAGCGGCTACCAAAGCCATTTGTAACGGACTGGCCAAGACCTGTCCCTGGCCAATTGCTGTTTCTGCCAGGGCATTTTTTGAAAAAGGCGGGGTGCCAAGACTAAAATATTTAGCAGGAAAACCCTCCCCGGGTGAATCAAAGTGACCAAAGGACTGAGCCATTTCCCTTAATAACTCTCCTCCAAGGGCCAAACCCAACTCTGCAAACACAACATTGCAGGACAAAGCAAGTCCTTCTATTAAGTCTATTTTACCATGCTCCTTAGAACAGCTTAAATACCTGCCATCTACTTCAACATAACCCGGACAGTAAAATTCCTTTTGCTGATAGTTTAAATTAAGGTCCAACGCGGCAGCACCAACCACTAATTTGAAAGTCGAACCCGGCGGATACGCACCGGAAAGGGCCCTGTTGAATAACGGCTTATTAGTGTCACCGGTATAATTACTCCAATTAGCCTCCAAATCCTCCATTTCATAACCTGGGGAACTGATCACCGACAGCAACTCACCATTGGAAGGGTCAATTGCCACGACTGCCCCTTTTCTGCCTCCTAGTAAATTATAGCCTAATTTCTGCAGTTCGGCATCAATTGTCAGCTGTAAATTATAGCCTTTGCCCGATGTGCCGGCGAGTCTTTGCCAGCTATTACTTAAACCCAAAAAGCCCCCTTGACCGGAAAGAAGCTGGTTAAACCACAGTTCAACACCTGCACCCCCCAAAGTCTTAGAGTGGTAACCGATTAAATTGCTAGCGGGGGCACCGATTGGATATAATCTATTACCGCCGTCATCGTTGATGGCCAAAGGCAGCTTGTTTCTATCATAAATACCACCTCTAACTATAGAATCCTGTATAGCAGCTTCATAACGATTGCGAGGGTGAAGCCTCAGGCTGGAACCTTTTAGTATTTGCCAATATCCCAGCGCTAAAATAATGGCCAAAAAACAGATAAAGATAACGGTTTGTACCTTTTTAAGATTAGAATTCATTGGCCATGCTCCCTTCTTTTAATCGGAAAAGGGAGCTTAATTTTATCAATAGGCCTAACATGATATAATTAATAACTAAAGAGCTGCCACCATAACTCATAAAGGGCAAGGTAACTCCGGTCAAAGGTAATAGCTTCAGAATACCCCCCACTATTACCAAGGTTTGAATAGAAAACAACAATGTTAGTCCACATACCAGCAAAAAACCGAAATCTTCAGGGGCACTTTTTGCAATTTTAAAACCTTTTCTGCTGATTGTAAAATATAAAAAAACTAATAAAATAGCACCTATAAAACCCAGTTCTGCCCCTGCAATTGAAAAAATAAAATCAGTAGCTACCGCCGGTATATAACCGGGAAAGCTCATCCCTAAACCCATCCCAACCAGACCGCCTTCGGCCAAGGCAAAGTAGGATTGTATAGGCTGGTAACCGGCTCCATCTATCAAAGGCCAAGGATCAATCCAAATTGCTATTCTTGCACGCAGGTGAGCAAATAAAAAATAGGTAATGGTAGAAGCTAGCAAAAAACCCGCGAAACCGACAAACACGGCCCACAGCCTGCCGGTAGCTATGTAAAATAAAGCCAGCAGTAATGCAAAAATAATCAAAGCGGCACCCAAATCTTTTTGCACAACCAATAAAACCATTAACAACCCGGTTATCATCAGGATGGGGCCTACACTATGCCACTCCGACAATAAAAAATTACTACCCGGTCTTTCTGCCAACTCCCTCTTATGCTCATTCAAATAGGCAGCTGCAAACAAAATAACCAATAGTTTTACTATTTCTACAGGCTGAAACCGAAAAGAACCCAAACTGAGCCAATTTCTGGCTCCACCGGCCTCATCTCCCATCAGAATTGTTAAAAACAAAAAAAACAAGGCCACCAAAATGGTTATGTATTTTACCTCGGATAACCAATAGTAATGCTTAAAAAAAACAATAACTAATGCCATACAACCCAAACCAATCAGGGTCCAAATGCACTGTTTCACCGCCAAGCCTGGATCAATATGATACAAAATTATAATGCCAACGGAAGTCAACATCGCCATAATGGGAAAGATTAGCTGTTCCGCTTTCTTAGCATACCTTCCCATCAAGAGACTTACGCTATAAAAGCCGCAACCAATCAGAATAGCTACAACAAATAGCAGCCTGTTTTCTTGAACCGGAAATAATAAATAGTAAAGGGAAGCACCTGCTAGTAAAGTTAAAATAGCAGGTAGGAGTAAAAAGGCCTCCTGCCTCCTAATTTGATACATATTACCACCTATTCCATTAAAATGGCCAGCATAGTTATATTATCTTGTCCCCCCCGCTGTAAAGCTAGCTCTAATAGTTTTTTTAGCGAATCTTGAATGGTTAAACAAGCACCCAACACTTCTTTTATTTCTTGGTCAGCTACAAGATTGGTCAACCCATCTGTGCACAAAAGAAATAAATCTTTGCTGTTGCAGTTAATTTTTTTAATATCAATTTTTACCTTAAAACCAACACCCAATGCCCTTGTGAGCATGTGCTTCTGTGGATGGGTCTCCGCCTCGCTAATGGTCAAGCTCCCATTTCGGACCAACTCTCCCACTAGGGAGTGGTCTTCAGTTAAAATCATTAATTTATCATTTCTCAATAAATACGCCCTGCTGTCACCAACATGAGCCAAAAATGCAAACCCCCCCTGTAACCATAGGGAAGTGAGTGTTGTCCCCATACCAGCTTTGTCTTGTTCCAGGAGGCTTGTGCTGAAAATTTTTTCATTAGCTTTTTCTACCCCTTGTAACAAGAAATGCACATGATCCTCACTGTTATTACCCTTTGAAAAGATCTCCCTCATAGTATTTAAGGCTAAATCACTAGCGAAAGCCCCCGCCCGATGTCCGCCCATACCATCAGCAACCGCAAAAAAACTTGCTTCGGGCAACAAAAGATAACTATCCTCGTTTTGCTCTCTTACCAGCCCTTTGTGGGATAGAACTGCTGTTTGCATCTGCCCCTCCCCCTTCCACTTCTAAAGTTTCCCCTCCAATTAGAATACTGTCACCCGGTTTTAACAACCTTTTCTTAGGGATCCTTTTGCCATTAACGTAAGTACCATTTGTACTTTCCAAATCCTCTATATAGAGGTCCTTCCCACATTGCTCAATTTGGGCATGATATCCTGAAGCATAGGGGCTGTCAATAACAAAATCATTACCCCTTTCTCTGCCAATTAGTAATTTTTCGCCTATAGGCTTCTTAAATCCTGCTATTTCACCCGGATTTGATAAATTTTCTTTCTTAACTACCAGACTGTAACAATTTTCTTCTCCGGAAAATAAATTGGTCGCCATCACCGGCTCGGTGCTGAACAATTTGTCTTTTAAAAATGGCTTGTCTGCAGACATAAACCTGATTAGACTGATAGTAAAAAACACTAACAGCAGTAAAGGTGAAAAACGCAAAAAGACAATCACTGTCAATCTAGTCATTTTCTTGCTTCCCTAGAACTAATACTGTGTTGCCTACTCCAAATTCGCTACCCGGGAAAAGTAGCGCCGTGGTAATGGTTTCCCCCTCATAGCATGTTCCGTTGGTACTACCCAAATCCGTTAGTAAAATTTGCGTGGCAGCTACCTCTAACTGGGCGTGGTATCTAGATACACTCGGATCTGTCAGGTTTACCTCCGCTTCAGGCTGGCGCCCAATCAAATTTCTGCCTTCCCTTAAAGTATAACTCTCCCCTGTATCTACGCCTTCCTTCACACTTAAGCTCCACTGCTGATTAAATTTGCAGCTATTTACTTTTTCAATTTCTCCCTCATAGACTAAGGTATTACCCTCATTCCAGTCTTTGTCAGGGTGAGCTAAGTCTTGTCGGTAGCGACCAACAAAATCCTTGGTTTCTTGCAATTTACCAAATACCTTTACCTGCCTAAGAGGAATTTGGATATCATGATCCAAATGTATTTCCAACTGTCCCATTAAATGGAGTTGCCTTTCCATAACCTTTTTTGTCAGGTACTCCCTTAGCTCCCCCAGTAAAGCATTTTGGTAAGGAACAAAACCTTGATAATCTTTGGGATGAAGCCGTATCAAGTAATAATTTGGCACGTAAACATACTTTATGCTTTTTA
>JBBAFB010000021.1:0-20833 GCA_041655595.1 Bacillota bacterium | reverse complement strand
TTCCTTTAATCCCTGATCCGGCCTTAATTTTAGCTCTTGAAGCTGTTCCTTTGAAACAGCGGATGGAGCCAACATCATGGGATCGGAGGCGCTTTGAGTTTTTGGAAAAGCCATGACGTCGCGAATAGTGTCTTTTGCTGCCATCAACATTAGCAATCTATCCAAACCAAAGGCAATTCCTCCGTGAGGCGGGGTACCATATTCAAAAGCATCTAATAGAAAACCGAACTTGCTTTTTGCCTCCTCTTGACTGAAACCCAACAAAGAAAAAAGCTTTTCCTGGTTCTTCCTTTCATGAATCCGAATACTTCCCCCGCCAACTTCAACCCCGTTAAGAATTAAATCATAAGCTTGAGCACGAGCTTTTAACGGCTCTAAATCTAATAGTGGTACATCCTCTTTCAGTGGTGAAGTGAATGGGTGATGAACAGCCACATATCTTTTTTCCTCCTGGCTATACTCCAGCAATGGAAATTCCACAACCCAGGCCAAATTAAATTCATCGGGATTAATCAAGCCCAACCTTTTACCGAATTCCACCCTTAAATTACCAAGACTTTGCGCCACAATAGCAGGCTGATCCGCCACAAATAAAAGCAAATCCTTGGTCTTTCCTTCCAAACGGCCAACGATTTGTTCCAGCTCCGTTTCTTTAAAAAACTTGGCGATAGGTGATTTAATCCCGTCATCGGTCAAAGCAACCCAAGCCAAGCCCTTTGCCCCGTAAACAGCCACCAGTTTTGTTAAATCATCTATCTCCTTTCTGGAATAGGTTGCACAACCGGGTATTTTTATACCTTTAACTTGTCCCCCTTTTTTAGCAACAGCAGCAAACACTTTAAAATCACAATCAACTACTAAATCGGTAATATCCCTAAGCTCCAAACCAAATCGCAGATCCGGCTTATCGGAACCGTATTTATCCATTGCCTCTTGATAGGTCAACCTAGGAAAAGGACTTTTTAACTCAACACCTAAGGTGTTCTTAAACACGTAGAAAAACATTTCTTCTACCAGGTCCATAATCTTCCCTTGATTCGCAAAAGATATTTCCATATCCAGTTGTGTAAATTCTGGTTGCCTGTCTGCCCTCAAGTCCTCATCTCTGAAACAACGGGCTACTTGAAAGTACTTTTCTATTCCCGCCACCATTAACAATTGTTTATAAATTTGTGGTGACTGGGGAAGGGCAAAAAATTCCCCGGGATGCACCCTACTGGGCACTAAATAATCCCTGGCACCCTCCGGGGTGCTTTTGGTTAAAATGGGCGTCTCAATATCCAAAAAACCCTTCTTGTCTAAAAAGTCACGAATGTTTTTAACTACTTTATGTCTTAAAATTAAAGCCGATTGCATTTCAGGGCGCCTTAAATCCAGATAACGATATTTTAGGCGAAGGTTTTCATCCACTTCAATTTGATCTGCGATATAAAAAGGAGGAGTTTTGGCTTTATTGAAAATTGTTAAGGCTTCCACTTCTACTTCTATTGGACGGGTTTGTAAGGCAATATTTTCTGTACCCGCCGGTCTATGACGAACCCTCCCCTGTAGGGCTAACACATATTCGCTTCTTATTGCTTCGCCCATTTTAAAAACGGCTTCATTTTGCTCCGGACTCAATACGCCTTGCACTACTCCGGAACGATCTCGCAAATCTAAAAAAATCAAACCCCCATGATCCCTTCTTTTGCTGACCCAACCCATAATGGTAACAATCTGCCCCACTTGATCCAAGCCAAGTTCACCGCAATTATGGGTTCTAATGAATTCCTTCGTCTTTTCAGCCATTTGCTAATCCTCCTTAGGAGCCTGTACCTCAAATTTTTAGTGCGTCTTTTAAATAAGTGTTTAGTTCTGCTAAGGGAATAGTAATTTGTTCTCCTGTTTCCATTTTTTTTAGGGCCACAGATTCATCGGCCAACTCGCTTTCACCTAAAATTGCAACAAATTGATACTCCTGCCTTCCCGCATACTTTAGCTGAGCTTTAATACTTCGCTCTAAATAATCCATCTCCACTCTAAAACCCCTCTTTCGTAACTCAGCTTGCAGCTTAAACCCCATTAGCTTTGCTTCGGCATTCATCGTAGCGATGAAAAGGTGGGGCTTGTCTTCTGCTTGCAACTCAACTCCTTGCTCCTGAAGAGCAAGCAAAATTCGCTCCAGTCCCAGGCCAAATCCAATTCCAGGGAGAGATTTCCCCCCCAGCTCCTCCAACAATCCATTATATCTGCCACCGCCGCCAATAGCATTTTGGGCACCTATCCCCTCAACTAAAATCTCAAAAGCTGTATGTGTGTAATAATCCAAACCCCTGACTAACCGGGGATCAAGTTGAAATACCACACCAGCCTCCCCCAGATAAGTTTGTACCAACTTAAAATGTTCCGAGCAGGACTCACATAAACTATCCACTATTGTAGGACTATTTAACACCAGCCTTTGGCAATGAACATTTTTGCAATCAAAAATACGCAAAGGGTTTTTTTCGTATCTATTTTGACAAGTGTCACATAATTCCCCCAATACCGGTTCAAGGTGAACCTGTAATAAGTGGCGATGCTTCTTCCTGCATTCCGGACAACCCACGCTGTTTAAAAGAAGCTTCAAATTTTTTAACCCCAGCCGGCGATAAAAATCCATTGCTAAAATAATGATTTCCGCATCCAAAGCAGGATCATTAGATCCAAAGGCTTCCACGCCGAACTGATGAAATTGTCTGTAACGACCTGCTTGAGGCCTTCCGTAACGAAACATCGGCCCCAAGTAATAAACCTTGCCGGGAAGCAATTGTTTTTGCAAATTATTTTCTAAAAAAGCTCTAACCGTAGGGGCAGTTCCCTCCGGTCGTAAGGTTAGCTGGCGATGGCTTTGATCCAAAAATGAATACATTTCTTTTTCTACTATGTCTGTTGTATCGCCCACTCCCCTGACAAATAGCTCAGTGTGTTCAAAAATTGGTGTACGGATTTCTTTGTACCCGTATTCCTTACAAATTTGATGAATAGTTTTTTCCAGGAAGCGCCAGCTGTGAATTTCATCCGGTAAAATATCATTTGTACCCCGCGGGCGTGTTGTAAGCATCCACTCATCTCCTCATAATATTACAAGAACCTCCAATCCCAGATCATCTTGGACGGGAGGTTGCATAACTTTTTATGTTTTCTACAATTTTAAACAATCCATTTGTTATTGTCAATTTAATATAATTTCAACTCAGAAGAAAGGGTTATGGCTTTTTTCGTACTCCAAAGTACTACCGGGACCGTGGCCGGGCCAAACTTGCCGATCACCAGCTAAAGTAAAGAGCTTGGTTGTGACAGCAGTTATTAATTGCTGATAGGATCCCCCGGGGAAATCTGTTCTCCCTATAGATCCTGCAAACAAAGTGTCTCCGGTAAATAAATGTTCACCTGTATCTAAACAAATTCCTCCGGGGGTGTGTCCCGGGGTATGGATCACATTAAAGGTATATTTATTACCGAAGCTGATTTGATCCCCTTCCTTTAAAAGCCGATCTGCCGGAATCCCTTTAAAAATCTTTCCAAACATACCGGTTAAATTTTTTTTAGCATCCAATAAATAGTCCCCATCCAGTTCATGAATCAGCAGTGAAGCATGGGTACTTTCTTTTACATCCTTGTTAGCCAAAATATGGTCCCCGTGTCCATGGGTATTAATAATGTATTTAATGGTTAATCCTAAATCGGCTATTTCTTTTAATATTCTTTTACTATCCCCACCAGGATCTATCACAACACCTTCCAAGGTCTGGGAACAACCAACAAGGTAACAATTAGTGCTGAAGGGACCGACTTCAATCTTTTTTAAAATCAAATTACCACCGCCTTTTTCTAGTTTTCCCTGCTATCAACAACAAAAGTTACGGGCCCGTTATTATTGATTTGCACCAGCATTTCCGCCTGGAATATACCCGTTTCTACTGCAACACCTTCTGCTGTGAGTTTTTGAATAAAATATTGGTAAAGCTCTTCCGCTACTTCAGGCACTGCTGCATTAACAAAGCTGGGCCTTCTTCCTTTACGACAATCCCCACATAAAGTGAATTGTGAAACCACCAAAAGCTGCCCCTGCACCTCTTTAACTGATAAATTCATTTTGCTGTGGGAATCAGCAAAGATTCGTAAATTTACTATTTTGCTTGCCAAATAATCCGCATCCGCCTTGGTGTCCTCCTTAGAAACACCTAATAAAATTACTAAACCAAGGCCGATTTGTCCCACCAACTGTTGGTCAACAACTACCTGACTGCTGCTAACTCTTTGAATAACCGCCTTCATTTTATTATTTTCACCCTTAATTAGGAATTATCCTTTTTACTTCTATAATGTCTTTCAATCTTTTTATCCTGCTAATAATATATTCCAAGTGCTCTATACCTCTTATCTCTAATTTTAAATCCACGGTGGCAAGGTTGCCTTTTGTGGCCCTCGCATTTACCGCATTAATGATAGTTTTTGTATCAGTAATAGCCGTCATGATATCCATTGCCAACCTGGGCCTATCAATTGCTACAACTTCTATTTGCACCTGATATTTACCATTATCATAATTATCCCATGCAACTTCAATCATCCTTCCCGCATCATCACTGAGATAATGGTTAACGTTAGCACAATCTGCACGGTGGACCGAAACACCCCTCCCCCTGGTTATATAACCTACTATCTCATCACCCGGCAATGGATTACAGCAGCGGGATAAACGAACCATCACATTATCAATACCCTTAACTCTGATGCCCTGGGACGGTTTCCCATACCCCTTCCAGGGAGAAACAGTCACTGCCGTTTTATCTCCGCTTTCCACTACCTTTTTCAGCTTCTCCCTAAGTCTGACAACCACCTGAGTCGCGGTTATAATCCCATCACTTATAGCCAGGTACATTTCATCTACACCTTGAAAATTAAATTTTACCGCTATTTCAGCTAAATAACTCAGACGATAATCCTCTTCGGATAAGCCATGTTTTTTCGCTTCCTTCTCTAATAATTCCCTGCCTTTAGCTACACTTTCATCCCTGACTTCTCTACGGAACCATTGTCTAATACGATTTTTAGCTTGGGATGTTTTAACTATATTCAGCCAATCCCGGCTTGGGCCGCTGGTTTTTGAGGTTAGAACTTCAACTATATCGCCGGTTTTTAATTCATAATCCAAGGGAACTATTCTACCGTTTATTTTAGCCCCCACGCAACGATGCCCCACATCTGTATGAACACGGTAAGCGAAATCAATGGGTACCGAACCGGCGGACAGCTCAACCACATCCCCCTTTGGTGTAAAAACATAAACCCTGTCAGAAAATAAATCTATTTTAAGGGAATCCATAAACTCCCTAGCATCACCCATTTCCCTCTGCCATTCTAAAATTTGTCTCAACCAAGACAGTTTATCCTCATATTCCCGATCGGCACTCGTTGCACCTTCTTTATACCGCCAGTGAGCGGCAATCCCATATTCCGAGGTACGATGCATCTCCCAAGTGCGAATTTGGATTTCAAAAGGCTCACCCCTTGGGCCGAGGACAGTTGTATGCAATGACTGATACATATTAGGTTTGGGCATCGCTATATAATCCTTAAACCTACCTGGTATAGGCTTCCAGATGGAATGAATGATACCTAAGGTGCCATAACAATCCCTTACGGTATCCACAATAATACGAACCGCAATTAGATCATATATTTCACTGAGGTTCTTACCTTGCTTCACCATTTTATTATATATACTATAAAAATGTTTGGGCCGCCCCTCAATATCTGCCTTAATCTCCATTTCAGCCAAGTTTTCTTGCAGAATGTCTATCACTTCATTCATGTAGGCTTCCCGTTCTTGTCTTTTCATTTTAATAGTCTGTACCAGTTGATAATATTGTTCTTCCTCCAAATACCTTAAAGCTAAATCCTCCAACTCCCATTTTAATTTAAAAATTCCCAAGCGGTGGGCCAAAGGAGCAAAAATTTCCAAGGTTTCTTCAGCTATTTCTTTTTGCTTCCCCGGACTTTGATGCTTTAATGTTCTCATATTGTGCAAGCGATCCGCCAGTTTGATCATTAAAACTCTAATGTCCTTTGCCATAGCAATAAACATCTTTCTAAGATTCTCTACTTGCTGTTCCTCTTTAGACTTAAAGGCAATTTTACTTAACTTTGTTACCCCATCAACTAAAAGTGCTACCTCTTTACCAAATTCCTTTTCTAGCTCCATTAGGCTGATATTACAATCCTCCACAACATCATGGAGTAAACCGGCTGTAATAGTTACCGCATCTAATTGTAGCTCCGCTAAAATTTGAGCAACGCCTAAAGGGTGAATAATATAATCTTCTCCTGATTTCCTTTTCTGTCCTTGATGAGCAATAGTGGCAAAATCATAGCCAAGTCGAATCAAATCCCCGTTCACACTGGGGTCATATGCTTTAATTTCTTCAATTAATTTTTCAATTTCCTGACTCTGATCCAATTTTACCACCTGCCTTTAATGAAAACTAATTATTCCCTGCCAAGAAATAATTAGCCAGAACCTCATCCTCTTTAGTTAAAAGGTATTTCAAGTTGGTTATGGCTTCCTTTTCCAGTTCTGCCAATTCAAATACCCTAGTTCCTAAAAAATTAGCAAAGCTTTCTGGAACACTTCCGTTTTGCAATTCAAAAATTATATCCAGAACATATTGCAAAGTAAAATTTTGAAGCTTCGGAAACCCTTTCTTTAAAACATTTGCTATATACCGGCTATCCCTGTTTTTTATATCATGCTGATTAGCCAAATAACGAAACAATAAAGCCAAATCTTCTTTTGGGGGGTAGATAGTTTTCAAAATCTTTTCATTTAACCCAAGCTCCTCTTCCGTCCAAATCCCAAATACCTGAACCCCATCTGTTTCAGGCCGGGACTTTAAAAAAAGCTCCTCCTGATTATAGGGAGCCTCAGCCAAAACCTTTGTTTTTGCTCCCATCCAATTATATAAACTAAGTTCAAATAATTCGCTTGTTATAATAATATCCGCTGAACCTGCAAGAGCAGCCTGTACAATTATTTCTTTTTGTTCAAAGGTAAGATCCGCATGGTAACACCAAATATAATTCTGACTTTCGGGAAAAGTTTTTCTGAGAACATAGTGTAAATCAACAGCCAAGCCTTTGCGGTTAACATAAATTATTAAAGGCTTCTCACAGGAACCGGAAAGTTCTTTCAAGTATGAGATTCTTTGCGGTCCAGACATCGGCTTATGGCTAAAAAGATATTTTTTAAAGGTTAAAGGTTTAAAACCAACGAGCTGATAGGTATGGTTCTCGACTCTTTCCGGGCTTCCTTCAAATTCGGGAGGCAAATACTTGATATGAACGAGATCGTTTTCGGACAACAAAGGAGTCTCCCTAGCTAAATAAGCATGATTAAAAGACAAGCTACCAGACCCTTGTCCAAAAACTTCACCGTTAGTTAATCTACTACAATCTACCCCATTTCTCATTAGGTTTTCGCAGATAAACCCCTCATAAAGAGCTAAAATTCTTTGGGAGGGAAATGTCAACAGAACCTTTTTATTATATGCAACCCGGGACTCTATTAAATCCACCAATAAGCGTAAATGTTCGCTACCGTGGCTACAGTAATAATTTTCACTACCATGTAAAAAAGTTTCCCTGACGATTAATGATGGCTGGTTATTGATCGGTGACATTTTTTTAAGATGACCGTAGCTACATTTTTTGAAATCTTCCAAGACTAATTGGATTTTTGAATGTCCGTTCCAATTATTCTTTTCCATTGAAAAGGCTAAATCCACAGGCTCACTGAAATCAAACTCATCATTAGCCAGCCCCCCCATATTAAATCCGATACCATCCAACTCGGCCTTCTCCCAAAGCACCTTGCATTTTAGATGGTTATTGTTTTTGCCGACAAAGCGGCAGTTTTTTAGGAATGCATTTTGTATACCAAAGGTCGGTCTCGGATTACCATAGCCGAAGGGCTCAAGCAAAGCCAGCTGGTCAACTAACTGAGAATCCAATTGCTCCATCATTACAAAGGTATCCAAAGCAAACTTGGCCTCCATTAATTCAGATCCCATTACCATTTCCGCATACTGATTAATCAACGCCTCGAACTCGGGTAATTTGCATTCATCCAGTGTAATACCTACTGCCTGAGAATGACCCCCAAACTTTAGTAATGACTTTTCGCAATATTTTACCGACTCAAGTAAATCAAACCCGGCTATACTTCTACCTGAACCTTTTGCCTGCTCCCCTTCAATAGTGAATAAAATCACTGGCCGGGCAAGAATCTCCGTCAGCCGAGAGGCAACGATGCCCAATACACCAGGATGCCACAAGGGGGATGCCAAAACTAATATTTTTTTTATGGGCTCAGCGCTTTCCTTTTCCAACTGTGCAAGGGCTTCTTTTTGTATTGTTTGTTCCAACAACTGCCTACCATTATTAAACTGCTGCAGGAGCTTAGAGTTTTCGTGGGCTAACTGAATGGAATTAGTCAACAATAGCTCTAAAGAAACCAAGGGTTGGCCCATTCTGCCCGCAGCATTTAAACGGGGTGCCACTACAAATGCCACATGGTATGTACCCAAATCCTTTCCCTTAAAGCCAACGGCTTCCAGCAGTGCCTTAATTCCCGGCCTTTCGGTATTCTGTAGCCTTTCCATACCGTACTTAACCAGTATTCTATTTTCTTTGGTCAGAGGGACAATGTCAGCAATGGTACCCAAGGCGACCAGATCTAAATATATTTCAAGTTGACCAAAACTCAAATCCAATTTTTCTGCCAACCCCTGGACCAATTTAAAAGCAACACCTACCCCCGCCAACTCCGAATAGTGTTTTTCCCCTTTATCCAGCTTAGGATTAATGATGGGCACCAATTCGGGTATCCCGTTACCCGGCTCATGGTGATCCGTTATAATAAAATCCAAACCCAAGCTTCTGCCATAGTTAACCTCCTCGGCCGAGCCGATACCACAATCAACAGTTATAATTAAACTGTAATCCTGCTTTTTTATTGAGTCTAGTGCAGACTTGTTTAATCCATAGCCTTCTTCCCTATTTGGTATATAATAACCGGGATCCATACCCACGGCTCTAAAATATAAAACTAGCAGGGCCGTGGCCGTCATCCCATCAACATCATAGTCCCCATAAACAAGAACTTTTTCTTTATTATTAATAGCTTCAATAATCCTATTAACTGCAGGTATCATACCCGAAAACTGCCAGGGAGATGAAATGTCCTTTAATGTCCCATGTAAAAAGATCTCTGCTTCTTCTGACGTATCAACACCCCGATTGATCAAGACTTGAGCGGTAATGGGCGAAATACCCAGTTCCTTCGCCAGAAAATGCTGTGTCTCCCAATCAGGATTTGGTACATCCCAAGTGTAGTTTCGAAAACTCATATTTTGCCTCCCTAGAAGCCATTATAATTTAACCTCTCATTAGGTGCAAGTAATGTGCCCGAAAATGGGTATTCCGGCACCAATTGTCATAAAGAAAAGTGAAGTAGCTCACACTACTTCACACATATCCAGGTTCCAAACCAAACAAGAGCTATAACAACAAGCATCTTTTCTATTTCGCTTAATACTTAAGTCAACAGGTTTGCGCCTCTTTTTTATCGGCTGCTTCCTTTTCCCCTGTCCCATCGGTCGGGGAGTTTTTTAAATTTTCCAGCTCTGTTTCCAGTAATTTAAGTTTGCTACCATCATGTTCTTTTTCTTCCATAAGCTTAGTCAATTCAATTTCCAGCTTACGAATTTTACCTTCGGCCTCCCTAATTTTCCAAGCCATTTTAACCTGTTTCATGGCCCCAACAATAAATAAAATTACAGCTCCTGCAACAGCCGAGCCCAGAATAACCAGCACTAGAGAGATATCCTTAAACTGCCAGGTTAAAAAACGGATATCAACCGCTTCGGCATTTTGAATAGCAAACAAGGCTACGATTAATGCAAACAGCAAAGACAAAATCCAATAAAATTGCATGGTTTTAGCCAACTCCTTCGGGGGCCTGATTTTTCTGTATTTCGCCATTTAGCTACAGTTTCCTGCTAAAAAACCAAACAATTTTACGGTTTTGGAAAAATCATGTTCCTGCTATCGGGATTTTACGGGCCTTAAAGAAAATCCTTTAGTAACTTTAGTTTTCAGATCAAACCATAAAGAAGTGGCGATGCAAACTGATGAATAAGTCCCCACCACAGTTCCAACTAATAGAGCAAAAGCAAAAACTTTGGTACTGCTCCCACCAAGAAGCAATAAGGATACAAGGGCGAAAATAACAGTTAAAGAAGTACTGATGGAGCGGAAAATAGTTTGCTCAATACTAATACCCACAATATTTATGAGCTCAACTTTTTTCATAATCCCCATGTTTTCCCTGACTCTGTCAAAAATTACGATCGTGTTGTTAATAGAATAACCTACAATTGTGAGCAAGGCAGCAACAAAAGCACCGTCAATCTCCATTTGTAACAAAGAAAATAGCCCGATTGTGACCAGAACATCATGGAGCAAGGCAAGGACCGCCGCTATACCAAAGGTCATTTCAAATCTAAAGGAAATATAAATAATCATTAACACTGAAGCGATAGCTAAGGCAATCACCGCTTTTTGGGTTAACTCTTTGCCTATAACCTCACCGATCTTCTCATTTCTTTTAACTTCATTTTCTCCCAATTTTTCAGTCAGTGCGGCAAGCAAACTCTTGTTCTCGTTCTCTGTCAGCTCCTTACTGCGGATCAAATATTCAGAGGAACTTCCGGCGGCCTGAATAGAGTAACCGCTTAGGCCTTGCTCAACAAGCACCGTTTCCACTTCTTCGGCGCTAACGGATGCTTCAAATTCTACCTGCAGCACATTGCCTGAGGTAAAATCAATGCCCTTATTTAGCCCTTGAAAGGCAAAGGAAACCAAACCCACCAGCAAAAAGAATAAGGACAGGCCATACCAAATTTTACGCTTTGTCATCACAAACATGTCCCTACCCCCTCAACCCAAAATATTTTGGTTTATTAAAGAAATTAGAAGCTATGGTAATGCGTAACAGCCAACGGGTTAGGGTAATAGCGGTAAACATACTGGCAACAATACCAATACTCAGCGTGACTGCAAACCCTCTAATGGGGCCAGAACCGAAATAATAAAGAACTATGGCCGATAAAAGAGTTGTTAAGTTAGCATCAAAAATCGTCCAAAAGGCCCTTTTAAAACCGGCTTCAACTGCGGCTCTTAAGGTTTTTCCGTTACGCAGTTCATCCTTTATTCTCTCATAAATAATTATATTAGCATCTACTGCCATACCGACAGATAGTAATAAACCTGCAATACCGGGTAAGGTAATAACCGCTTTTAAAAAATATAAAATAGCTAAGACTATTACGCCATAAACAACTAAAGACAAATTCGCGATAACACCCAGAACCCTATATACCAACAATAAAAACAATCCAATCGCTAGCAAGCCGACTAAAACCGCAATTTTACTTTTTTCAAGGGATTCCAGCCCCAGACTGGGACCCACCGTTTGTTTTGCTATTACATCCGTTTCCACGGGAAGGGCTCCTCCCCTTAATAAAGCGGCCAGGTTTGCTGCCTGATCAAAAGTATCAAAGCCCCCGGACATTTCCGCTTTACCATCGGTAATCGCATTTTTAACATTTGGATTATGGAGCATTTGTCCGTCAAGAAAAATGGCAATCTTGTTGCCGGCGGATCCGTAGGGATACTGAGAAGCTGCTATTGTAGCTGCAGCGAAGGCTTTTGTTCCTTCGGCATTAAACTCCAGGTGAATAACAGGCTGGTTATTTTCCGGGCTATGACCGGCCCTAGCATCCTTTAGCTGACTACCTTGAACCACAACAACTCCTTCCGAATTTTTAAATTCCAACATGGCCGTTTTTCCAATTAACTCTACGGCTTCCTCCGGGTCATCCAAACCGGCAAGCTCAACAATCAGGCGGTTTTCACCGGCAAGCTGGATCCTGGGTTCCGAAATACCCAGCTGATCAACTCTTTCCCTGATGACTGCTTGCAACTGCTTCATTTGCTCACCGGTAACTTTTTTACCTTCCAGTTCTTTCGCTTGTAACGTAACCTGTACCCCACCCTTTAAATCTAATCCCATATCCAAGGATAAAAGCAGTGGTTTTATAGCAAAAATGCCAATGGCAATAATGGCTATAATAACTATTGCCAGCTTGGTGGCACGTCCAAATTTCACTGGTTTCCCCTCCTCAGTTCGATAAATACTCAATACTTTTAAATTATAATCCTCAGCTTAAACCTTGTCAATGAAAGAGCAAGGTACCATTACTACTTTAGTGACTCGGAAGTTTTATTTTTTAAAGCCTGTTAGCAATTTTAAAAAGCCCCGAAGGGCTTTTTTATTCATCTTTTCCTAAGATCCTATTGACCGCGTTTCTTTCCATTTCAACTTCTGTTTTATCGGCTATCCTAACGGTAAGAACATCTTCCCTGATTTTAATCACTCTTCCGTAAATGCCGCCGATTGTTACAATTTTGTCGTCAACCTTAACCGTACTTAACATAGCAGCTCTTTGCTTTTGCTGTTTTTGCTGGGGTCTGATCATTAAAAAATAGATAATTACCAATAAAAACGCTAAATACGCTAATGACCCTCCCCATTGACCTAAACTTTCGCCCATAATTTCAACATCCTTTCTCTAAAACTCTTTAATTTACATTCTGCATATTTCTTCCGATACCTCTAAATAGGGTAAAGATTCCTAATTTCTTTTGCAAAATTTAATAATCTTTCCTCCTTAATAGCCCCGCGAATTTCCCTCATTAGATTCATCAGGTAGGCCAAATTATGAATGGTTGTTAATCTTAATCCCAATATCTCATTTGCTTTAAATAAATGGCGCAGATAAGCCCTGGAAAAATTTCGACAAGTATAGCAATCACAATCACTGTCAAGGGTTTTGAATTCTTTAGCATGGATTGCGTTTCGAATATTTATCTTACCCTCACTTGTCCACACTGTGCCGTTCCTAGCAATCCTGGTAGGTAGTACGCAATCAAACATATCAACACCCCTGATTACCCCTTCCACTAAACAATCAGGGGAGCCTACCCCCATCAGGTAACGAGGCTTGCTCGTCGGGAAATGGGACATCAGCTCATCTAGAACCTCGTACATTATATCCTTAGGTTCACCAACACTCAAACCACCTATACCATAGCCGGGGAAATCCAGCGCCAACAATTCCTCTAAACTTTTTTGACGTAAATCATGATAAATTCCCCCCTGTACAATGCCAAATAAATTTTGGTAGTCATGCTGATGAGACTCCTTGCAACGTTTCGCCCAGGCGGTTGTCCGATTTAAATCCCTTAATGCGGTTGAATGATCGCAGGGATAGGGGGAACAGACATCAAAAGCCATTGCAATATCAGAGCCTAGAGCCATTTGTATCTCAATTGATTTTTCCGGGGTAAAATAATGGGAGGAACCATCCAAATGGGATCTAAATGTAACACCATCGTCGTTAACCTTTCTCAAATCGGCTAAACTAAACACTTGGAAGCCTCCACTATCAGTTAAAATGGGGTGCCTCCAATTCATAAACGAATGAAGACCGCCCCCCTCCTGAATTAATTCATGCCCGGGTCTTAAATACAAGTGATAGGTGTTACTTAAAATAATTTCTGCCCCAACTGCAACCAACTCCTCCGGACTCATTGCTTTTACAGTTGCTTGAGTCCCAACAGGCATAAACACCGGGGTTTCCACTGTCCCGTGTTGTAGGATTAACTCCCCTAGGCGAGCAGAACTTTCCCTACTTTGATAACTAACCTTAAACTCCAACACCTAAACAATCACCTCGTCAATTATTGAATCAGCATCGCATCACCAAAACTAAAAAATCTGTACCTTTGTTTAATTGCCTCCCGATAGGCTTCCATTATAAACTCCTTACCGGCGAAAGCACTGACCAGCATTAGTAAAGTAGATTTAGGCAAATGGAAATTGGTTACTAAGTTATCAATAAGCTTAAACCGGTAGCCCGGATAAATAAAAATATCGCTCCAACCTTCGGCAGCCTCCAACTGACCACCGCTACCCGCTATGGTTTCCAACACGCGTACAGTAGTTGTACCTACCGCGATAACCCTGCCCTTTTGCTCCTTTACTTTATTAATGATCTCTGCTTCCTTTTGCTCCAATCTGTAATACTCACTGTGCATCCGATGTTCTTCTACTATGTCCGTTTCCACGGGACGAAATGTCCCCAAGCCAACATGTAATAACAATTCCACCACTTCAACACCCTTGGATTTAAGCTGCTCAATCAGTTTTTCTGTAAAATGCAAACCCGCCGTAGGTGCCGCGGCAGAACCCCAATGCTTGTTGTATACGGTTTGGTATCTGTTCCGGTCCTGCAACTCTTTATGAATATATGGAGGCAAAGGCACTTGACCTAAACTTTCCAACAGATTTTCCAGATCCCCGTTATAAAAAAGCTCCAAAACTCGCCCCCCATAGGGGGTATAATCTTGAACTCGAGCCGTTAATTCTCCCTTTCCGAAAATCAACTTGCTGCCCAGCTTTACCTTTTTACCCGGCTTTACCAAGACTTCATAATAATTCATTGTTAATCTACGCAACAACAACACTTCTACTCTAGCGCCGGTATCTTCCTTAATCCCAAGTAACCTTGCCGGCATCACCTTTGTATTGTTCAAAACTAAAACATCGCCTGCATTGAAGTATTCTCCGATGCTATAGAAGTTTTGATGCTCCAAGGACAATGCCTGTCTATTTAAGACCAATAAACGAGATTGGTCCCTTACATTTAAAGGTTCCTGAGCAATTAACTCCTTGGGTAAAAAATAATCGAAATCAATTGTTAACATAATTTTGCTATAACCTCACTATTTTAAGCCTACCGTCATTATTGTTTTGATTATAATAGTATTCAAGAATTTGCTGGTAATTATACCCTGCCTCGGCCATCCCCACCGCCCCCCATTGGCTCATTCCTACTCCATGCCCATTGCCTTTGCCAATAAAAGTGAACCCATCCTTAGACAGTTCCATTTCCTCAAGACCACCGCTTGTGAGTACACTCTTTGCGGTCTCATCCAAGAAGGATGTTTTCCCCTTGGCGGCAATAACAGCCATCTGGACGGGGCTATTGTGTTGCACTACTTGGGAATACCCGGCTATCAGGTAAAAAACAGATTCACTATCTAAATCAAACAAGGTGCTTTTCAATTGAAAGAGCTGTCTTGCCTTTTCCCCGGAAATTTTAACCTTTCCACCGGAACCAATAATTTCGACTTCCGCTACTCTCTGCAATTCATGATTTTGGCCGTTTTTAATTAACCTTAGGGATTGTATATTGCCCACCTTGATTTGCTCCCCGGGCCGGTTTCTGTTCCAGTTATTAATGATGGTCTGCAACTCGGTTAAGCTAAAATGAGCACTCCACTGATAAGTATTGCCCGGCCAGCTATTTGGATTACCCAGGTATTCAAGGGCATAAGAGTCAAAGGGTGAAATCACCGGTTGAAGATAGGGCCGGGCACCACCCCAGATCTCTTGGCTGGAAGCAGTTTGTCCCCCGGCATTGGAATGGAAAACCGCATTAATTACCCCATCATCATAAACTAACACTTCCCCTGCAGTACTATCTACTGCTTCTTTCACTCGGTTTTGATTTGGATTTTCCTCCGCATCATAGCCACCATAAACTTGATCACCGGTACCTGAGGTCACATCATAATAAACAGAACTGCCTTTTCTATAGGTCGCAAGGGTTCTGCAAGATACCGCCTGGGCTTTTAGCGCCTCCTCAGCCAAATTGGGGCTCAACTCTTTAGGCAGTACTCCATATAGGTAGTGTTCCATTGAAAGACAGTTAACCACCATAATCCCTGTTGCAGCACTTTGAAATATTAAATCACCACGATACCTGATTCCGTTAATACGAAATAAATTCAAATCGTTTTCTTGTCCGGAACGCAAAATAACGGAGCCAATGGGTTTATAAAAATTATTCTCACCCTTTTTTTGCAATTTTAAATTCAGACCTTCCCAGGTAACAGTCCAAAGCTCCCAAGGCTTGATTTCCGCCAGGGAAAGTCCCGAACTGCCGTCTATTAATTGATAATTACCCTGGACTACGGCAAATTCAAAATAATTCTTATTATTATCCAATAAAACCCTAATTTGATCACTGGCATAAGCCTTGGGAATGATTAAGAAAAAGGCAAAAAATAAAAAGACTGCGGTAAACCATCGGAAAAGCTTCAATTCCTCACTTCCCCTTCCACTGAGTAATATACATTCACTCAATGTTTTTCGACAAGGTCTACGGAAGTCCTTCATATAGGGCTTAGTTTTCTTATATTATTCTAGGCTGGCTTTTAAAAATAACTCTTCAATCAAATCTGCCAGACCACTGCTATCCTCCAAGGAAAACTCGGGGACTCCTATCTTAAAAGGCTTGTTAGTGGCAAGGGCTATCAGATCCTCTTTTTTACTATATAGCTTCTCGGATCTTGGGGAGCGAAAAACCTCTATTTTAGGTTTATTTTCGCTCTTGTAACCCTCTGTCAAAATTAGATCTACATTTTCGATTCTGGCTATAATCTCATCCAAACTAATCTCGGCTGTTAACTTCTCAACCAAGGCAAAAAGTGATGACGAAGAAATCGTTACAATATCTGCGCCCGCCTCCCTATGCAGCCAACTATCTTTACCGGGATAATCAATTTCAAAGCCGTGGGCATCATGTTTAATCACACCAACTCGATATCCCCTGCTTTTTAACTCTTTAATTAGTTTAACCACTAAGGTGGTTTTCCCTGCTTTCGACCTGCCAACAATTGAAACAATCGGAATCAACCCTAGACCCCCATTCTACCTAACAGTTATTTTTAGCTACATCCCTGTAACTTTTTGCCATCCTGATCGCATCATTAAATTCCTGAGGCGTGTTAACATTAATAAAAATCATTGAATTACAACCCCATTTTTTTAGCTGCTCCTCAGTAACAACTTTTACATTTAATTCATCAAAAATCTCTGTTGTCTTCCGTCGGCCTTGTTTTAAATGCTGTTCAATTACCGGTAAACAGCTTTTGCCGTAAATAGCCTGCAAGGGCTGAAAACCGCCGCTTATCTCAGGCACAACCACGTCTTCGTTTTCTAAATTTTTGACTAACATGGCACCTAATTTCATGCTAGCAAAGGGCATATCACAGGCAATTACAAAGCTATACTTGAAAGAAGATTTAGTCAAACCCGCATGAATGCCTGCTAAAGGACCTTGCCTAGGAATGAGATCCGAAATAACTATGGCATCCAAGTACCTGTATTTTTCTATTTCGTTGGTAACTACGATTATTTCTTTAAAATATTTTTTTCCTTCTTCAACCATTTTATCAATTAATCGCTGGTCTTCAATCATTAAAAAAGCTTTTTCCTGTTTCATTCTGGTGTTTTTACCACCGGCTAGAATAATCAAAGTTAAGTCTTGCAAAATTTCACCTCTTATTCGTCAACCTGATCTTTATCCTTCAAATCATCCTCGTAATCAACCTTCTTAGGTTTTACCAGTCGAGAAACGAGGATACTTATCTCGTAAAGTCCAAGGAGAACCGTTGCCATAAGAATTTGCGAAATCACATCCGGAGGAGACAGAATTGCACCTATCACAAAACTGGCAACGATGACCATTTTCCTGTGTTTAATTAACGCGGCAGGAGATAGCACACCTACCTTGGTTAAAAATAAAACTACTAAAGGTAGCTGAAAAATGATACCGAATGGCAATAAAAAAGCCAACAAAAACGAAATATAACGACTGATGGAGATCATAGCTGTTAAATCTTCACCCGCAACCAGCAATAAAAAATTAGCTGCAAAACGAAATACAACAAAATAAGCAAACATAATACCTCCTGCAAACAAGACCAGCGATGCAGGAAACAAGGTTAATAAGGTCCGCCTTTCGTTTTTATGAAGGGCTGGAACTATATAACTCCAGATTTGCCACAAAACTATAGGTGAAGCAACAACAACTCCGGCAACTACCGAAATTTTGACCCTTGTTACAAAGGCCTCTGGAATGGTAATGAATACTAATGAAAGATCATAGCCTTTCAACGGATCTATGGCCAAATCGAGTAGTTTTTCACCCCATAAGAAATATGATGTAAAACTAGCCACCACAATAGATAAAAAACTTATCACCAGAACACGGCGAAATTCACCCAAGTGTTCCACAATAGACATGCTTTTTTCATCCATTTTACCCTCTCCTCTTGCTTAGATAAGCCTACTTTAGTTAAATTAGCGGCTCCATATATTCATCCAAAACAATTTGTCCTGATATATCTTTAGGTAAATCTATGCCAAAGTATTGGTAGCTATAAGGGGTTGCAACCCTTCCCCTGGGGGTTCTTTGCAAAAAACCTTGTTGCAACAAAAAAGGTTCATAAACATCTTCTACAGTTATAGTTTCTTCCCCGATAGTAGCGGCTAGGGTGTCCAAACCCACCGGACCACCCCCAAACTTCGAAATAATGGTTATCAGCATTTGCCTATCCGTTTTATCTAAGCCGCTTTCATCTATCTCCATCATTTTTAGGGCTTTTTCAGCAGTCCCTTTATCTATCTTGCCGTCCGATAAAACCTCCGTATAATCCCGTACTCTTTTCAATAAGCGATTGGCAATCCTGGGAGTACCCCTAGATCTGCAGGCAATTTCTTTAGCCCCTTCCAAATCTGTAATAACTCCTAAAATTGCAGCCGAGCGAAGCACTATCTCTGTCAGCTCATTAGTAGAATAAAACTCCAACTTATTCATCAAGCCAAAACGATCCCTTAGGGGGGATGTTAATAAACCAGCCCTAGTTGTTGCCCCAATCAAGGTAAAGCGAGGTAGCTCCAACCGAATGTTCCTGGCACTCGGACCCTTCCCCAACACCAAGTCAAGCATATAATCTTCCATCGCCGGGTAAAGAACTTCTTCGATTTGACGATTTAACCGATGAATTTCATCAATGAATAAAACATCTCCTTCCGCCAGATTTGTAATGATAGCTGCTAAATCACCGGCTCTTTCGATTGCCGGACCGGAAGTTGTTTTTATCTGTACTCCCATCTCATTTGCTACTATTGTAGCCAATGTGGTTTTACCTAGCCCCGGGGGGCCATATAACAGCAAATGGTCTAAGGTTTCCCCCCTTTGTTTCGCAGCTTGAATAAAAATTGACAGGGTTTCCTTAACCTTGGATTGTCCAATATATTCAACTAATTTTTTAGGACGTAAGTTGCCTTCTATATCTTGATCTAAAGGTAATTTCATACCTGATACAAAGCGCTCATCCAACTTATTACCCCCTTCCCGCCCTGCCTTGATCCATCAACACAAAACGAATTAGGTCCTGGGAAGAGTAGCCCGGCCCTAATTGGCTCTTGCCCTTCACCAGTAAAGCTATTACTTCTTGTTTTTGGTAACCCAAATTTAATAAAGCTTGCAATGCATCATCCAGACTTGCATCAGATAAATCGCGGGCCTCACCCAAGTTTGCCATAACTTCTTCAGTGATCTGAAGTTTATCTTTTAAGTCTAAAATTAAACGTTGGGCAGTTTTTTTGCCCACTCCCGGTAGCTTAGTCAGGAAATTTAAATCCTCATTCAAAATAGCGGCCACAAATGGTTTTTCCTTTGTAGACCCCAAAATATTAATGGCGACCTTTGGACCAATGCCCGTAACCGAAATAAGTTGTTTAAATAAGTTCAGCTCCTCTTTCTCGACAAAACCATAAAGGGTAGCGCCGTCCTCTCTTAAGTTAAAATAGGTGTTAATTTGAACCAAACTACCCATCGGTGGAAGTAAATCCATGGCATTCTTGGGTATTAAAACTAAGTAGCCAACACCGCCAACATCCAAAACGATACTATCCGGCTCCTTAGAAACCAGCACACCTTTTAAAAAAGTAATCAATTTTTTCGCCCCTTACCTGCCCTTTTGTAAGTATATATTATTTAGAAAACAACTCCTGCAAATTTCTTGAATGAGCGTGACAGATAGCGACAGCTAACGCATCCGCAGCATCATCGGGGGTAGGTCTTTCTTCTAGTTTAAGCAAAACCTTTACCATTTCCTGCACCTGTCTTTTTTCCGCTCTGCCATAGCCGACTATAGCCTGCTTTACCTGGAGAGGGGTGTATTCAAAGACCGGCAAATTTTGTTCCCTACCCGACAATAAAATGACACCCCTAGCCTGCCCCACAGACAGGGCTGTTTTAGTATTCTTATTAAAAAACAATTGTTCAACTGCTAAACAGTGGGGTTTAAAATCATTGATAATTCCCTGCATACTAATAAAAATTTGATGTAACCTTTCCGCATCACTATCTTTTGCGCTGGTTCGGATACAACCAAAATCCACAATCTTATATTGAGATCCCGCTAAATCAATTAAACCAATGCCAACTATGGCTGTTCCAGGGTCAACCCCCAATATCCTCATCCTTTGTCCACCTCTTGGTAATTATTCTACCTTTAAAAGCCACAGCCTGCAAGTTCTATAAGCTAGGAAATTTGCAAATAAAAACCCCGGGTAACCAGCAAAAAATTTCCTGGATCTTTACCGGGATTTTTGATTAAAAAAATTATATTAACCAATTTAAACTATAATGGCACTATTCCTCAGCGTAGCTGGTACTCGTCCAAACTATCCAATGCCTCTAACAAGGCAGTTTCACTGTCAAAAATCATTTTGCCTTCTAACAGCACAGTTTGCCACTCCAATGGC
>JBBAFB010000020.1:0-21300 GCA_041655595.1 Bacillota bacterium | reverse complement strand
CTCGCCCCTTTAGGCAGACCAAGCATGATTTGGTTGGAAAAATATCTTGAAACAAGCAGAAACAACTTAAAAGGTGACAACGAGACAGAGGCTTTATTTCTTAATTATGCCGGCAAACGATTGTCTCCCCGCGGGGTAGCGAAAATTATAGATAAATGTGTATTAAGGGCTTCTCTGGATTTAAAAATATCACCCCACTGGTTGCGCCATTCATTTGCAACTCATATGTTGGAGGGCGGAGCTGATTTAAGGGTGGTGCAGGAATTGTTGGGACATAAAAGTCTGTCAAGCACTCAAGTTTATACTCATGTTACCGGTGCGAGACTGAAAGAAGTCTACCAAAATGCGCATCCTAGGGCTTAAGGAGGCAAAATCATGCAGGGAACTACAATTATCGCTTTAAGAAAAAACGGAAAAACCGCTATAGCGGGGGATGGCCAGGTTACCTTTGGTAATAATATGATTATGAAACAAAAAGCTCGCAAAGTCCGAAAATTATATAACAATCAGGTGTTAGCAGGGTTTGCGGGTTCTGTGTCGGATGCTTTGACTTTGTTTGAAAAGTTTGAAGGCAAGCTGCAAGAGTATAGGGGAAATTTACAAAGGGCAGCTATTGAGTTGGGCAAAGAATGGCGGTCGGATCGGGTTTTAAGACGGCTTGAGGCACTTCTAATAGTTGCGGATGAAAATTCTTTGTTAATTATTTCAGGTAATGGGGAAATTATAGAACCGGATGACCAAATCGCAGCAATTGGTTCAGGCGGTGGATTTGCCTTAGCCGCCGGCAGAGCGCTACTGAAATATAGTGATTTACAAGCAGAAGAAGTTGTCAAAGAGGCCTTACTAATTGCTTCCTCGATTTGTATTTACACTAATGATCAAATTGTAGTAGAAACTTTTTAATTGAAAGGGGAATGAGAGTGGATAAATTAACCCCCCAAGAGATCGTGGATGAACTTGATAAGTATATCGTAGGGCAAGAAGAAGCAAAAAAAGCTGTAGCTGTTGCTTTAAGGAATCGCTATCGCAGGAGTTTGCTTTCGCCGGAATGGCAAGAAGAAATAACACCCAAAAATATAATCTTGATTGGACCTACCGGAGTTGGAAAAACCGAAATTGCCAGGAGGCTAGCTCGCTTAGTAAAGGCCCCATTTATAAAAGTGGAAGTAACAAAGTTTACAGAAGTGGGATATGTGGGGCGAGATGTGGAATCAATGGTTCGGGAACTGGTTGAAATCGCCATTAGAATGGTAAAAAATGAAAATATCGAAAAGGTCGAGCAGGAAGCGAATTCTTTAGTGGAAGAAAGACTTTTGGATATTATTGTACCTTATCCTCAAAATATTAAGTCAAATCGCAGTCCTTTGGAGTTTATTTTCGGCACTCCTGTCAATAATAGTAATGTTGAAGGCGATGAGGATTACCACGAGTTAATCCGAAAAACCAAGGAAAAAAGAGCAATCTATTTGCAAAAACTAAAAAGAATGGAACTGGAAAATGAGTTTATTGAAGTTGAGTTGGAAGATAAAAGTCCTTCAATGTTGGAGGTATTCAGCGGAACGGGTATGGATGAAATGGGTATCAATTTGCAAGACTTACTAGGAGGGATGTTGCCAAAAAAGAAAAAGAAAAAACGATTACAAGTCAAGGAAGCTCGTAAATACCTTTTTCAGGAGGAAGCTGAAAAGCTGGTAGACATGGATGAAGTAGGAGCGAAGGCTATCCGAAAGGTGGAGCAACACGGGATTATCTTTCTGGATGAGATTGATAAAATAGCCAGCAAAGATAATGGCTATGGCCCCGATGTGTCAAGGGGAGGGGTGCAAAGAGATATCCTGCCTATCGTAGAAGGGGCGACTGTTGTTACTAAATATGGCCCCGTAAAAACCGACCATATCCTTTTTATAGCGGCAGGTGCGTTTCACATGACCAAACCCTCTGATCTTATCCCTGAATTGCAGGGCCGGTTTCCGATTAGGGTTGAACTAAATAGCTTGTCAAAGGGCAATTTTCAGCAGATTTTGATCGAACCGGAGAACTCACTGATTAAACAATATACCCGTCTTTTGGAAACTGAAGGAGTAAAAGTAATATTTACTACTCAGGCTATTGCGGAAATTGCCAAAATTGCTTATGATGTAAATGCACGCAGCGAAAATATTGGTGCCAGACGTTTACATACTATTTTAGAAAAATTGCTTCAACATCTATTTTTTGTTGCTTCGGATTTACAGAACCAAGAAATAATAATAGATGAAAATTATGTCGAGGCACAGTTGAATCAGGTTTTTAAGGATGAGGACCTGAGTAAGTATATTCTTTAACTATTTTAATTATTAGGTAACTTATTTAAAGGAGAGATTAATAAAATGGCTAACAATTTATTAGAAAAAACTAGACGCATTAACAGACAGCTGCAAAAGTCTGCCGGTAATCCTGTGGATTTTGAAGAAATTGCCCAGGTCCTACAGGATGTTATCCACTCCAATTGCTATATCATTGGTCGGCATGGTCGGTTATTAGGTTATTCATTTATGGATGGTTTTGCTTGTGAAATTATGGATGATATCATTCACCGTTCCGAGCGTTTTCCTGAAAGCTATAATGATGAGCTTTTAAGAATTAACGAAACCAAAGCAAATTCTACTCAAATTGAAGACTTGTGTGTTTTTGATCATGATGAAGATTGTGTTTTTAAAAACAAGCTTACTACAGTAGTGCCCGTGATGGGTGGGGGACAAAGGTTGGGTACCTTAGTTCTTTCAAAGTTTAATGTTACCTTTACCGATGAGGATTTGATTTTAGCTGAATACGGTGCCACTGTAGTGGGAATGGAAATATTAAGGGCGAAAGCCGATCGTATTGAAGAAGAAGCTAGAAAAAAAGCTGCTGTCCATATTGCAATCGGTACCCTTTCATACTCGGAGTTGGAGGCTGTTGAGCATATTTTTGGTGAACTGGATGGGGATGAGGGAGTTTTAGTCGCCAGTAAAATTGCCGACAGGGCAGGCATTACCCGTTCGGTTATTGTTAATGCTCTTCGCAAGTTTGAGAGTGCAGGTGTTATAGAATCTAAATCCTTAGGAATGAAAGGTACCTATATACGAGTATTAAATGACAACTTAATGGAAGAGCTGGACAAAATGAAAAGATAAAAGAACCTACATAGGTTCTTTTTCCCTTCTAGGCCATAAACCTGTTTTTCAAAAGAGCTTTGCAAACCGAAAACAAATACGCAGCAAACCCTTTGATAGATCTGTAAAAAAAGAATGGCAAAAAAAATCTTTTGAAATGTTGCAGCCTTAATATGCTTATGCTATACTGTTTGTTGGTGTAAAATACACACGCCTTTAGATTTCTGGAAAGGGTGCCCTAGCGGTCTTTCTTGAAGATGAAGAAGGTGGAGGCTTAAAACCGAAGAGAGGAGGTGGACTTAAATGGCAGTAATCTCCATGAAGCAATTGTTGGAGGCGGGAGTTCACTTTGGACATCAAACCCGTCGCTGGAATCCTAAAATGGCTCCTTATATATTTACCGAGCGTAATGGGATTTACATCATAGATTTACAGAAAACCGTTAAAAAAGTGGAAGAAGCCTATGATTTTATCAGGAATATAGTAAGCGAAGGCAAATATGTATTGTTCGTGGGCACAAAAAAACAGGCACAAGAGGCAATTCGTGAAGAAGCTGAACGCTCCGGGATGTTTTATGTTAATGAAAGATGGTTGGGTGGAATGCTAACCAACTTTCAAACGATTCGTCTGAGGATAGATAGGCTACATGAACTTGAGAAAATGGAAGAAGAAGGTACTCTGGCACTCTTGCCAAAAAAAGAAGCTGCTCAACTGATGGCGGAAAGAGACAAGTTGCAACGTTTTTTGGGTGGGATCAAATCAATGAAGGACCTTCCGGGAGCTTTATTTATTGTTGATCCCCGTAAGGAAAGGATTGCACTTGCCGAAGCTAAAAAAATCGGGATTCCTGTAGTAGCTATTGTCGACACAAATTGTGATCCCGATGAAGTTGACTATGTCATACCGGGCAATGATGATGCTATTAGGGCCGTCAAGCTGTTAACTGCTAAAATGGCCGATGCTGTTTTAGAAGCTACAATGGGTCAAGTGGGCCAGGAGACCGGTGAAGAAGATAATTATGAAGAATAATGTTATTTAACTGTGACGCCCCTAAAAGGAGGTGAGCAATCATGATCACTGCCGCAATGGTAAAAGAACTGAGAGAACGAACCTCAGCCGGAATGATGGATTGCAAAAGGGCCCTACAGGAAACCAATGGCAATATGGAGGCAGCAATTGAATACCTTCGTGAAAGAGGGCTGGCCGCTGCCGCAAAAAAAGCCGGTCGCTTGGCAAGCGAAGGCTTAGTTACATCCTATATTCATGGCGTCGGTAAAATTGGTGTATTGGTAGAAGTAAACTGCGAAACCGATTTTGTTGCCAAAACAGAGAATTTTAAAGAACTATGCCATGATATAGCCATGCATATCGCTGCTTCCAGACCTGAATTTATTTCAAGGGAAGAGGTTTCGGCTGATTTGGTTGAAAAGGAAAAAGCTATATTAAGAGCCCAAGCCTTGAATGAAGGCAAACCGGAAAAAATTGTTGAAAAAATGGTTGAGGGACGAATTGATAAATTCTTCAAAGAAGTATGCCTGCTGGAGCAAGACTTTATTAAGGATACCGATATGACTGTTCAGGATTTAATCACCGGAGCTATTGCTACCATAGGTGAAAACATTTCAATTCGCAGGTTTGCACGCTTTGAGATGGGGGAAGGGCTTGAGAAGCCCGGTTGTGATTTGGCTACTGAAGTTGAAGCCATGCTTAATTAGATAAAAAAGAGAGCACATTAGTGTTCTCTTTTTTTAAAAATCCTTATTTTTTAGAGGTTTTTATTAGTTACTTGTAGAATAATAAAACTTTGGATATAACGGGGGTTAAAATAAGCCTATGACTAAACCTATATTTAAAAGAGTTATTTTAAAACTAAGCGGAGAAGCATTGGCAGGTGAAAAAGGGTTTGGAATTGACCCTCTAATGCTGCGTACAGTAGCAGAGCAAGTTAAGGATATAGTCGGCTTGGGTGTTGAAGTGGCAGTTGTCGTTGGGGGAGGCAATCTTTGGAGGGGAGTTGCAGGTTCTAATCAAGGTATGGATCGGGCTACTGCCGATTATATGGGTATGTTGGCTACCGTGATTAACGGTTTAGCCTTGCAGGATGCCTTTGAATGTGTCGGAATAGATACCAGGGTTCAGACTGCGATTGAAATGAGGGAGATAGCTGAAACTTATATTAGGCGTCGTGCAATGAGGCATCTTGAAAAGGGTCGTGTGGTTATTTTTGCCGCCGGAACAGGTAATCCTTATTTTTCTACAGATACTACAGCCGCACTAAGGGCGGCTGAAATTGAAGCGGATGTTATCTTAATGGCTAAAAAAGTTGATGGTGTTTATGACAGCGATCCCATAACCAACCCGCAAGCAAAAAGATATACCCAGTTAAAATATATTGAGGTGCTTAATCAGGGTTTGAAGGTTATGGATTCTACTGCTACTTCTTTGTGTATGGACAATAACATTCCCCTTATAGTTTTTGATTTAAAAAAGAAGGGGAATATTTTAAAGGTGATACTTGGGGAATCAATAGGAACTTACATAGGGAGGGAATGAAATGATAGATCAGTTATTTCAAGAGACTGAAGAGAAAATGAAAAAGGTAATTGAGGTAATGCGAAAAGATCTTGCATCCCTTAGGGCGGGTAGAGCCAATCCATCTTTGTTAGATAAGGTGCAGGTTGATTATTATGGATCGCTGACACCTTTAAATCAGTTGGCAGGTATTTCTGCGCCGGAACCACGTCTTTTGGTTATTCAGCCCTGGGATAAAACTGTCATACAGGCAATTGAAAAAAGCATTTTAAAGTCTGATTTAGGGTTGAATCCCTCTAATGATGGTAATGTAATTAGGTTGGCTATTCCGCAACTTACTCAAGAAAGGCGCCAAGATTTGGTTAAGGTTGTTCGAAAAAAGGCAGAAGAATACAAAGTTGTAATTAGAAATGCCAGGCGCGAAGCAAACGACTTGTTGAAATCAATGGAAAAATCCAGTGAAATTTCGGAAGATGAAGCAAAAAGAGCCCAAGAGCATGTTCAAAAAATTACAGACAATTATACTGAGCAGGTTGATAAGGTTTTGGCCAATAAAGAAAATGAGATTATGGAAGTATAAATGGGTAAAGAACTGGATTTAAGGGGTTTGAAACTTGATGAGGGAAAAGTAATTCTGGAACGGAATGGCTTTAAATTGGGAAAAATATTTCTTACCCTAGCTCCCAATGCATCAAAAGAAGGCGAAACCCGTATAGTCAGGCAAAAAAACTGTGGTGACAACCAAATTGATTTGGTAGTTGTTAAGTTTAAGTCACTATTAAGCAGCTAAGGGCAGTAAGGGTCTTGGATACAATTAAAGAAAGCAAACTATTTCCCAGCTCCCCGAGGAAATAGTTAAGGCTTCGATTTAGATTAATACTATTTTTAATTACCTTAGAAATAGTGTATACTTTTGATGTAAATGGCCGGCTGCTGCTTTTTAGCAGTGAGAAGCTAGGTGATCATTAAACCCCCTCGCGGAGGGGGTTTAATTTCTAAAATTCATTGTTTCAGGAGATTACGAGATGTTTGATTTTTTGAGAAAAAGCAAAAACAAGGAACAGCCAAGCCCAACTTCTATTCAGTTTAAAAATGGCCTACCGAATCATATCGCGATTATCATGGATGGTAATGGCCGCTGGGCGGAAAAACGTGGTTTACCCCGAACCTTTGGGCATCGCCAAGGTGTTGAAGCCTTGCGAGATATTGTAAAGGCCTGCGTAGAATTAGAAGTAAAAATACTTACGGTTTATGCTTTTTCAACGGAGAATTGGAAGCGACCTAAGCAGGAAATTGATGTTTTAATGAATCTCTTAATAGAGTACATGCAAAGTGAAATCAAAGAATTAAACAAGCAGGGGGTAAAAATAAATCCTATAGGAGACATAGCCAGTTTACCGCCTACTGTTGTTAACGAGATTGAAAAGGCTGTTTTAATGACAAAAAATAATGACAAACTAACTTTTAACTTAGCACTAAATTACGGTGGGCGTGCGGAAATGGTTCGCGCTTTTAAAAACATAGCCGGGCTTCTGCAAAGCGGGGAACTACGGAAGGAAGATATTTCAGAATTCCTTTTAGAAAAACACTTGTTTACCAGCGGTCAGCCTGATCCGGATTTGTTAATCAGACCTTCAGGCGAATACAGATTAAGCAATTTTTTGTTGTGGCAAACTGCTTACTCAGAGTTTTGGGTAACGGATGTTCTGTGGCCGGATTTTAAAAAGAAAGATCTAGTGGAAGCCATCCAAGACTACCAAATTAGAAACCGGCGTTTCGGTGGTCTAGATATATAATGTGGGGTGTTAAAAATGTTACTGCAACGCATATTTACCGCTTTAGTAGGTATCCCTATTGTGCTGGTGGTCTTTTATTATGCTGGTTTTTTTCTTGCGATAGCTTCTTTGTTGGCAGTCGGGTTGGGTATGTTTGAGTTTTTTCGTCTAGCAGAAGGAATGGGTACCCGTCCGTTGGTTGGGCTGGGTTATTTAATCGGTTTTAGCTGGATTTTATTTGGCGTATATTTTTGGCAAGGGAAGTTTTTACCCATCGCGCTGTTAATACTTTTTTTTGTTTCGGTGTTCCTGTTTTTGTGGAAATTTCCCGAAAATGATTTGTTGGATTTATCAATCACCTTTTTTGGTGCTTTTTATATTGGAGGCCTGTTTAGTTATTTACTTAAAATTCGAGAAATAAACACTGAAGGCTGGATGTTTGTTTTGTTGGTTTTTTTATTAACGTGGTCAAATGATTCGGCTGCTTTTTTTGTAGGGAGCACCTTCGGTAAGCATCGCCTTTGTCCTAAACTCAGTCCCAAAAAAAGTGTGGAAGGCTTTTGGGGTGGTGTAATCTTTACAACCGGAGTTGCTGTGGTTTTTGGATACATATTTTCGGGCAAAATGCATATTATGTGGGGTCTCCTTGGCTTGCTGGCAGCAATTGTGGGGTCAATGGGAGATTTGCTGGAATCCGGTCTGAAAAGGCTGAGCAATGCAAAGGATTCCGGAGATTTGATACCAGGTCACGGCGGCATTTTGGACCGGTTGGATAGCTTGCTTTTAGTAGCACCGCTGGTTTACTATTACATACAGATATTTTCATTGTAAAGAGGTGCAAGATGGCTAGTAATAATGATGACAAAGCAAATTTGGTATTGGCAGGCAAGGTGTTGCTTTGGTCTTTAGTTGCGTTTCTGCTTTATTATTATTTAATGCCGGCGGCAATTGCAAGCTTTAATTTTATTATGCCTTTAGTCTTACCCTTTGTCTTAGGCTTGCTGTTGGCGGTTTTATTTGACCCGATAGTTCAGTATGTTTCACAAAAGCTTAAGCTGCCGCGTGGCATCAGCGTTTTTGGTACTCTATTGATAATAGTGGGGGGTATTTTAACGGCAATTATTTGGGTTGTCACCAGGGGAATTACCGAGCTGATAAAACTATCTGTAACTTTTCCGGAGTATGCAGAAAAAGCAATTATTTGGTTGGAGTATACCCTCAGCCAGGCACGGATTATGTACTTTTCACTGGACTTGCCGCCGGATCTGTACGGAGCAATGCTGGAACAATTAGAAGGAGCTTCAACAAAAGCCCTCTCCCTTTTAAATTGGACTTTGGCGACTATGACTGCCATCCCAAATGTTATTTTAGTTTTGTTATTTGCTTTTCTTGCTTCATTTTTCTTTAGTAAAGATAAAGATGAAATAAAAAATGCAGTGACCGCATTTTTGCCCAAAAATTTAGCCGGATTTTTTAATCAGGTGGGCCGGGAGGCCGGCACGGCGATTATTGGCTATATCAGGGCCCAATTAGTTTTAATGTTGATTACGATGGGGCAAACTTTAATAGGGCTTTATTTATTAAAAATAGATTATGCTTTGTTGCTGACTTTAATAATTGGTATTTTAGATTTGTTGCCGATTATCGGACCGGGCTTAATCCTGGTTCCTTGGCTATTGGTAGCCTTCTTTACAGGACAAACCAAATTAGCAATTGCTTTAGCTGTTTTATATAGTGTAATTTCGTTAGCACGCCAATTATTGCAGCCAAAAATTATTGGTGATAACATTGGTATCCATCCCTTGGAAATACTGATTTCTTTTTATGTCGGGCTTAAGCTTTTTGGGGTGGTGGGCATTTTGATCGGCCCTATTTTGGTGGTCATTATTAAAAATATATGGCGGTATTATGCCTTTGACGGAGGGAAACCATAAAAATGGCAACAGGAATAGCTTTGCTGGGTTCTACAGGTTCAATTGGGCGACAGACATTAGCGGTCATTGATTTTTTTCCTGAAAAATTCAAAATTATTTCCTTGGCGGCAGGTAAAAACATTGAGTTATTAGAAGAACAGATTATAAAGTATAAACCTAAAATTGCTATAGTAGCCGATCGGGAAAAAGGAAATCATCTTAAAAATAAGCTGGGTAACTATCCTGTACAGATTTTTTCCGGGCAAGATCAACTTCACCAAGGGGTAGTAGCTGAGGAAGTTGAAACGGTAATAACGGGGCTTTCCGGGGTTGCAGGTTTATTGCCCACTTTAAAGGCCATTGAAGCCGGGAAAAATATCGCACTTGCCAATAAAGAGACCCTAGTTGCCGCAGGTGAATTAGTAATGAACGCAGTAGAAAAATACGCCGTCAATCTTTTGCCGGTTGACAGTGAGCATTCTGCGATTTTTCAATGCTTACAGGGAAACAGAATGGAGGATGTAAGAAACATTATCTTAACGGCCTCTGGAGGGCCGTTTAGGAGCTTAACGGCTGATCAGCTTAAAAATGTTTCCGTGGAACAGAGCCTAAAACATCCAAATTGGGAAATGGGGCGCAAGATTACTGTTGACTCCGCAACAATGATGAATAAGGGTTTAGAGGTAATAGAAGCTAAACACTTGTTTAAGGTAGATTTCGATCGAATCAAAGTGGTTATACATCCTGAAAGTATTATCCATTCGATGGTTGAATATATTGACGGTTCAATTATGGCCCAAATGGCTCCGCCAAATATGCAGCTACCTATTCAATATGCTTTAAGCTATCCGGAAAGGTGGCAATGCTCCTATGAAGAAAGGTTGAACCCTAAAATACTAGTTGGCCTAACCTTTGAGGAGCCGAATACGGAATTATTCCCCGCCTTGGATTTGGCGTACCGAGCAGGAAAAACCGGTGGCACTATGCCGGCAGTATTAAATGCCGCAAATGAAGTTGCGGTGGCAAGCTTTTTGGACAGGCGAATTGGGTTCACAGATATTTGGCGGGTGGTAGAAACCGCTATGAGTCAACATTCAGTGATATATAACCCAAGTTTAGAGGCAATACTGGAAGCCGATGCTACAGCAAGGGATAATGTATCAGCTTTGATCGGAAAAATGAGATAAGGAAAGGAAGGTGATTTAGTGTCCGTCTTGATGTCTATAATAATTACTATTTTAATATTAGGTTTGTTAATTTTTGTGCATGAATTGGGGCATTTTTTGGTTGCAAAAAAGGTCGGTATACGGGTACAGGAATTTGCTTTGGGAATGGGGCCGGTTGTTTTTGCCAAACAGACCGAAGAAACTTTGTATTCTTTACGGGCATTTCCCGTTGGGGGATTTAATCGCATGGCCGGGATGGAAGGTGGAGAAACAACCGATCCGCGCGGTTTTAATACTAGAACTGTCGGGCAAAGAATGGGCGTTATTGCTGCAGGAAGTTTAATGAATTTTGTTCTTGCAATATTTTTATTTATCGTTTTTTTTATGGGAATAGGGGTGGAATCAAACAGTAACCGGATTGCGGGTGTTGTAAAAGGGGGAGTAGCGGAACAGGCCGGGCTGATGGCCGGGGACCAAATACTGGCTATCAACGGCATAGAAACCTCGACATGGAATGATTTAACAAACATTATACGCAACAAACCTGAACACGACTTGGATATCTTAGTTCTAAGAGGTAGCCGGCAGTTTGAATTAACTCTAAGGAGCACATTAGATGCAACTGAAAATGTCGGGATGATAGGCATCAAACGCTCATTTGAAAGGAAAGGCTTTTTCGAATCCATTTGGCTTGGTATCTCCTCATCTGTAGCTTTGGGGGTATTTATAATTCAGCAATTAGGCATGATGTTAGGCGGATTAATACCGGCCGATGTTGCCGGGCCTGTAGGAATGGTTCAAATAGTTGGAGATGTGATGGAATTTGGGATTGGAACGATCATTAAATTTGCAGCTATGCTAAGTCTCAATCTTGGTATCATAAATCTATTTCCCATCCCCGCTTTGGATGGAAGTAGGCTTGTTTTCTTGGGCATCGAAGGTTTAAGGGGAAAACCCATTAAGCCGGAAAGGGAGAATTTCTTTCACTTTGTTGGGTTTGTGTTGCTAATTGGGCTAATGTTGTTGATTACTTATAAAGATATTTGGAGAATTGTTGGGGAATAGGGGTGTTCTCATGTTACCTTCCGTTCGCAGAAAAAGTAAAGAAATACGCGTGGGTCAAGTTTTTATTGGGGGCGAACACCCGGTTTCAGTTCAGTCCATGACCAATACAGATACTCGCGATATAGACAGTACCGTTCAACAAATTTTAGATTTGGAACAGGTCGGTTGTGAGATAGTTAGACTTGCCGTAGTAGATGAGGAGGCCGCTCAAGCTATCAAATCAATAAAACAGAGGGTTCACATTCCAATCATTGCCGATATACATTTTGATCATCGCCTTGCACTTTTAGCTATGAACAGTGGAGTAGACGGACTTAGAATTAATCCGGGCAATATTGGCAGTAAAGAAAAGGTGCAACAAGTTACGGCTATGGCCAGGGACTTGAATATACCCATTAGAATTGGTGTAAATGCCGGTTCCTTAGAGAAAAAGCTATTGGATCAATATCACGGTATAACCCCGGAGGCGATGGTTGAAAGTGCCTTGGGACATGTAGATATCTTAGAGCAAAGTAATTTCCGGCTGATTAAAATATCCCTAAAGGCTTCGAATGTACCTTTAATGGTTGAGGCCTATCGCAGTCTGGCTAAGCAAGTTCCTTACCCGTTACATTTGGGGGTGACCGAAGCAGGTACTTTAATTGTTTCATCAGTTAAATCTTCAATTGGCTTGGGTATTCTATTGGGTGAAGGTATCGGGGATACAATTAGAGTATCAATTACAGGCGATCCAAAAATGGAAGTTAAAATAGGTTTTGAAATTTTAAAAGCACTGGGACTTCGGGAAAAAGGAGTGGAGTTAATATCTTGCCCAACTTGCGGCCGTTGTCAAATAGATTTGCTGAAGTTGGCAGTAGAGGTGGAAGATCGTTTGGAAGGTATAGAAAAGCCTCTTAGAGTAGCAATTATGGGGTGTGCCGTAAACGGTCCGGGAGAAGCAAAACAAGCCGATGTGGGGATTGCGGGCGGCAAAGGTTTTGGATTGGTTTTTAAAAAGGGAGAAATTATTGCAAAGGTACCTCAAACAGAATTGGTAGACTCTCTGTTTAAAGAAATTAATAAGATGATTTAACTGGCGGGAGGAGAATATATGCGATTAAGTAAAATGTTAGTTCCTACATTAAGGGATGTACCTGCTGAAGCGGAAATAATAAGTCACCAACTTTTATTAAGGGCAGGATATATGAGAAAGGTTGCGGCCGGGGTTTATACGCTTTTGCCAATGGGTCTGAGGGTAGTAGAAAAAATAACTCAAATAGTCAGGGAAGAAATGAATAAAGCAGGTGGACAGGAACTGTATCTGCCTATAATACAGCCTGCGGAATTGTGGCTAAAAAGTGGCCGCTGGCATGTTTACGGGGATGAACTATTCCGGCTTAAGGATCGGCATGGTAGGGAGTTTTGTTTGGGCCCAACCCATGAAGAAATTATAACGGATCTCGTCAAAAAGGAAGTAAATTCATATAAACAATTGCCGCTTTTGTTGTTTCAAATACAAAATAAATACCGAGATGAGAGAAGACCCCGATTTGGTTTAATGCGTGGTAGAGAATTTATTATGAAGGATTTGTATTCCTTTGACAAAGATGAGGAAGGTCTCGAAAAAAGTTACCAAAAGATGTATCAAGCTTACACTAATATATTTAGTCGCTGCGGCCTAGGATTCAGGGCTGTTGAGGCAGATTCCGGGGCAATCGGTGGAAACCGTTCCCATGAGTTTGTTGTACTGGCAGGTTCCGGTGAGGCTGAAATCGTTTATTGTGAGAGCTGTGATTATGCCGCCAATGTGGAAAGGGCAGAAGGGGTAATAGTGGAAGATTTAGGTCGGGAACAGGTACTTCCCCTAGATAAAGTAGCAACTCCGGGAGTAAAAACCATTTTGGATTTAATTGAATTTATGCAAATTTCCATTGAAAAGACTTTAAAAACCTTGGTATATTTAGCTGATTCTGAACCAGTAGCCGTTGTGGTAAGAGGCGATAGGGACGTTAACGAAATAAAACTAAAAAATGAAATTGGTTGTTTGGAGTTGGAACTACCCGGGGAGGATCTTTTAGAAAGCCTGGGTGGCGTCCATGTCGGGTCTATTGGTCCGGTCTCCTTAGAAAACATACCGATCTATTTGGATCGTGAGGCGGCCTCGATCGCAAATGGGGTGACGGGAGCGAATGAGCCAGAAATGCATTATATTAATTTAAACTATCCAAGAGATTATAAAGCTACAGTAGTAGGTGATTTTATACAAGTTAGGGCAGGTGATCCGTGTCCTTTATGCCAAAGACCTTTGAGCAGCGCCAGAGGTATAGAAGTAGGACAAGTATTTAAATTGGGAACCGTGTACAGCAAATCAATGGGGGCTACGTTTTTAGATGAAAAGGGCGATACATGTGAAATGGTGATGGGATGTTATGGTATAGGTGTTACCCGTACTATGGCAGCGGCAGTGGAGCAAAACTATGATGAAAACGGGATAATTTGGCCTCGGTCTATAGCACCCTTTCAGGTTGCAATAATCCCTGTTTCAAGCAAAGACGAACAGCAATGTAAAAATGCGGAAAGAATTTATGAGAGGCTCCAAGCTGAAAGGATAGAATGTTTGTTAGATGATCGGGATGAAAGGGCCGGCGTAAAATTTATGGATGCTGATTTGAACGGATATCCTTTCCGAATAACAGTTGGGAAAAAAACTATACAAAAGGGAACCGTAGATATAAAAAATAGACGCTCTGGTTTAGAAACAACTGTTAAGATTGAAGATTTAGTAGGAGAATTACAAAAGATGTTAAAAAACAATTATTGATTAATAATTGTTTTGAGAAGTAAATATTAGTTGGAGGCTAAATTTTATGTTAGTTTCGGCAATCATTCCCGCTTACAATGAAGAGAACACTATAGCTAATGTGATTCTCCCTCTCACAAAAATAAAGGAGATCAATGAAGTTCTTGTTGTTAGTGACGGTTCCACCGATAGGACAGCTGAAATTGCCAGAAATTTAGGTGTAAAGGTAATAGAATCCGCGATTAATATGGGAAAAGGTGGAGCAATGATGTTGGGATTAAAAGAAGCACAGGGCGACATCATCCTGTTTCTAGATGCGGATTTAATAGGTCTGACTGAGAACCATATTCAACAATTACTTGCACCAATACTAAATGGCGGTACAGAAATGGTGATCGGTATCTTTGAACATGGCCGCTTAGCTACCGATTTAGCTCAACTTGTGGCTCCTTTTTTATCAGGCCAAAGGGTTGTGAGAAAAAGCCTCCTGGAAAGGGTGGACAATTTAAAAATGGCTAGATTTGGGGTAGAGCTGGAGCTTACAAAATATGTTGCCGAACACAGTATTAAATATACCGAAGTGGTACTAAAGGAACTGTCACATGTCATGAAGGAAGAAAAGTTGGGTCTGGTAAAGGGTCTTCAGGCAAGAATGAAAATGTATTGGGAAATAGCCAAGAGTCTATCTATAGACGAATAATTGTACAAACAATTATCCGGTTGCTTTTAAAATTGTTTGAAACGCAATTCTTGTCAGTTACTAACAATTGTGGTATATTATTAATTGGGGTTAAAATGACTAAAGCTTCGGAGCAAGTGGGTGACTTACCCACTTTTTCATTTAATTGTGATGGTATTTTGGCAACAGTATATGAGGGCAAACCCTCGGGAAACACTAATTAGGGATAAATAGTAGTAAAGGGGCGATTTTATGGGAAAAAAAAGCATTGCCGAAAGAGTCATCGCGATTATATCTCCCGCAATTGAAGAATTAGGCATCGAGTTAGTTGATGTAGAGTACTTAAAAGAAGGCTCTAACTGGTATTTGCGAATTTATATAGACCAAGATAAAGGTATTGGTTTGAATGAATGCGAAAGGGTTAGTAAAATAGCAGACAAACTGTTGGATCAGCATGATCAAAATGATGCTTTGTTCCCGGGCAGTTACATTTTGGAAGTGTCATCGCCCGGGTTAACCAGGGCTTTGAAAAAGGAAAGGGATTTCTTGAGAAGTATTGGTAAGCCCGTTACTGTAAAAATGTATGCGCCTTTCAATGGTAAAAAGGAGCACGAAGGCATTTTGCTTGCTTATGACACAGAAGCATTGAGACTTAAAATCAAAGAGGAGGAAGTAATAATACCTCAAAAACTGGTAAGTGTAGTTCATTTATCATTAAGCTTTTAATAAAGGGAGAAGAAGGAGGAATGGTTTGGGGATGAATGCAGAATTTCTGGAAGCCCTGAATGAAATTGCAATTAACAAAGGAATTGATAAAGAAGTGCTGCTAGAAACAATTGAAGCGGCTCTTATATCAGCCTACAAAAAAAATTTTGGTTCATTACAAAATGTTAGAGTCGAAATACATCGTGAATCCGGTCAGTTGAAAGTATATGCTAAAAGGCAAGTCGTAAAGGAAGTGAAGGACAGCAGAATTGAAATTTCTTTAGAGGAAGCCGGTGCTATCAATAAAAAGTTTGACCTGGAAGATATAGTTGAAACCGAGGTAACGCCTAAGAATTTCGGCCGTATTGCAGCACAAACAGCCAAGCAGGTTGTGGTGCAAAGAATCCGGGAAGCGGAACGCAATATTATTTATGATGAATATGTTAATCGGGAGCAAGATATTATAACCGGTTCGGTGCAGAGACAAGAAGCAGGGCATGTTTATATTGACTTAGGAAAAGCGGAGGCAGTACTTTCACCTCAAGAGCAAATGCCGGGGGAAGAATATAGTCCCCACGATCGTATAAAGGCTTATATAGTAGAGGTAAAGAAAACCACTAAGGGACCGCAAATAATAGTTTCCCGCTCACACCCGGGATTATTAAAACGGTTATTTGAACTGGAGGTCCCGGAAATTGCTGACGGGACTGTTGAGATTAAGTCCATTGCAAGGGAAGCGGGGAGCAGGTCAAAGATCGCTGTTCATTCCAAGGATGAGAATGTGGACCCGGTGGGTGCTTGCGTGGGACCAAAAGGAGCTAGGGTACAAACCATTGTCAATGAGTTAAGGGGTGAAAAAGTAGATATAGTAAAGTGGTCTTCAGATCCCGTTGTTTTCGTATCAAACGCCTTGAGTCCTGCGAAAGCAATATCTGTTATAATTGAGGGGACGGAAAAGACAGCGCGGGTTTTGGTTCCCGACTTTCAATTATCATTAGCCATTGGAAAAGAGGGACAAAACGCTCGTCTAGCAGCAAAATTAACCGGCTGGAAGATAGATATTAAAAGCGATTCCCAGGTGATGGAATTGATTAGTAATGCTGAAGAAAAAAAAGGTGAAGAATGATGGCCAAGGTTCGCAAAATACCGCTGAGAATGTGCGTTGCATGCAGGCAAAAAATGAACAAAAGAGATTTGATAAGGATTGTTCGCACACCGGAGGGGCAAGTTTTATTAGATGAAACGGGAAAAAAATCCGGCAGAGGTGCTTATATTTGCAAGCAACATCGTTGCTTTTTAAAAGCAATTGATAACAAGAGTTTGGAAAAGGCGCTGGAGATAAACATTGATCAGGAAGTGGAGGAACAGCTTCGTGAACAATTTGACAATATATCCATTTCAACCGATTGAAGCCTTACTGGGTTTCGCTGCCAAATCAGGAAAACTAACGGCCGGTGATAATGCGACCAGAGATAGGCTAAGGAAGGGAAATATTTATTTAATTGTTTTGGCTGGGGATGCCTCCCAAGAATTGATTGATTACTATATTTTTCAAAGCAAAAGAAAGAAAATTTTTTTGCTTTGTGCAGGCAGTAAGTTGGATTTGGGGTTGGCTATCGGCAAATCACAGCGTGCAGTAGTAGGTATCACTGACAGACAATTAGCGGGTGGCATCATTAAATTGATAAAGGAGCAGGCAGGTATGGATTAATTCGGGGGTGAATTTATGTCAAAAAAAAGAGTGTATGAGTTGGCAAGAGAAAAAAAGATGAACAGTAAGGATATGTTAGTAGTTTTGAGCAGAATAGGTATAGAAGTGAAATCCCACATGAGTATACTGGAAAAAGAACAATTAGATGCAATAGAAAAATTTTTTAATCCTGATGCCCTTCCAAGTAAAGAACCACAGCCAACGCGATCTGAAGTAGCACAGGAAGTAAAAAAAGAAGTTACCATGAAACCAGTTGGAGAAAGCAAATCAAGTGAAACGACAGATAGCAGGGTTAAAGTACCTAAAGGGCCTAAAGAAAAAAGAGTTTTAAAAGAGACAGGTAAAGAAGGGCCCAAGGGAAAAGATTCAACAGTTTCCGGAGTTGCAAACAAAAGTGGGCAAGCTTTCGTTCCTAAATCAGAGAAGGTAGAAAAAAAGTTTAAAGCGGAAGAACGAGTAAAAAATTTAAACTCAAAAGTACTAACCAGTAAAGAGCCCAAAAAAGCAGGTGATGAAATTGCTGATAAGGCTTCCGTTAGAAGAAAAGGTCGGGCTCCGAAAAAAGAAGAAAAAAGTGATTATAAAACAATTCAGAAAGGCAGAAGGGGTGGAAGAGCCGTAAGTTCACCTGCCCAACAGTCTTCCCAAGTTAAAAAAATTACCGTGGGTCAAACTATTAGTGTACAAGAGTTAGCGAAAAGAATGGGTAAAACAGCTAATGTTGTAATCAAAACCCTTTTTGAGCTTGGGATAGTGGCGACCTTGAATCAAGAAATAGATGCGGATACAGTAGTGATACTGTCCAGTGAATTTGGCATTGAAGTTGATGTTAAAATTGAAAAGCCTATTACGGAAATAGATGATATAATTGATCCGGAGGATTCTTTGGTTTCGCGGCCACCGGTTGTTACGGTTATGGGTCATGTTGACCACGGGAAAACCTCTCTGTTAGATGCCATACGAAAGGCAAATGTTACGGCTTCAGAAGCAGGGGGAATTACACAGCATATAGGTGCTTATCAAGTCATGGCAAATACTAAAAGAATTACATTTTTGGATACACCCGGTCACGAGGCTTTTACCTCCATGCGTGCCAGGGGTGCAGGTGCCACTGATATAGCTATTTTGGTTGTTGCTGCGGATGATGGTGTAATGCCTCAAACCATTGAGGCTATCAACCATTGTAAGGCTGCCCAGGTTCCGATAGTGGTAGCGATTAACAAAATTGACAAGCCGACTGCCAATAGCGAGAGAATTAAACAACAGCTTACGGAACATGGTCTGATAGCTGAGGAGTGGGGTGGAGATACGATTTTCGTACCTGTCTCCGCAAAGCAAAAGCAGGGTCTAGAACAATTGCTCGAGATGATTATTTTGGTTGCTGAAATGGGTGAATTAAAAGCAAATCCCAATCGATTAGCTAGGGGGATCGTTATTGAAGCCCAATTAGATAAAAATAGGGGTACTGTAGCTACTATGCTGGTACAAAAGGGCACCCTTAGGGTTGGCGATAACTTAGTTACCGGAAATGTTTTTGGCAAAGTCAGAGCTATGTTTGATGATAAAGGGAATAAAATCAAAGAAGCCCTACCTTCAACACCTGTGGAGATTCTTGGTTTAGCTTCTGTTCCCGAGCCGGGTGATATTTTTGATGTTGTTTTGGATGAAAAACTAGCCAAAGAAATTGCAACCCAAAGGGAGATTGACAGAAAAGAGGCTGAGTTTAAGGAAGCTAGGAAGACACGACTTGAGGATCTATTTAAACAAATGGATTCTGATGGAGCGAAAGAGTTAAATTTAATTCTAAAAAGTGATGTTCATGGTTCAGCGGAGGCCTTGAAGCAATCTTTGGAGGGACTCAACACAGAAGAAGTGGAAGTGAATATTATTCATAATGGTGTGGGTGCCATCTCAGAAACAGATGTAATGCTGGCTACCGCCTCCCACGCTATTATCATAGGCTTTAATGTCCGGCCTGATAATAATGCCAGAAAAGTAGCTGAGCTAGAAAGTGTTGAGATACGATTATACAGAGTTATTTATGAAGTTATAGATGACATTAAAGCAGCTATGTCGGGGTTATTGGCTCCGGACTTAAAAGAAGTAATTTTAGGTCAGGCAGAAGTCAGAGCTTTAATTAAGGTTCCAAAGGTAGGTATGGTTGCAGGAAGCTATGTGGTCGAAGGCAAGATCACAAATAGGGCCCAGGTAAGAGTAATTAGGGATGGCGTTGTTGTCTACGAGGGTCATTTAAGTTCCCTTAAAAGATTTAAAGACGATGTCAAAGAAGTGATGCAAGGATTTGAATGCGGTATTGATATTGAAGGTTTCAATGACATTAAAGAAGGGGATATCATTGAGGCCTTTGAAATTGAAGAAATTAGGCGGGAACTATAACTACTTAAGGAGGCAATAACTATGAGTTATCGTACTCGACGAGTGGAAGAGGAAATTAAAAGAGAAATAGCTAGCATTATTAAAGATACCATCAAGGACCCCAGAGTGGGTTTTGTCTCTCTGACCGGGGTAGATGTTACGCCGGATTTCCGTCATGCAAAGGTTTATGTAAGTGTTTACGGGAATGAGGAAGCAATTAAGAAAACTATGGAGGGGCTTGATCAAGCTGCTGGGTATATCAGAAAAGAAATTAGCCAACGTATAAAGTTAAGAAATTCACCGGAACTGTCTTTTCACTTTGACGACTCCATTAGACATGGGGCAAAGATTGCAGAGATTTTATCAAAAATGCAGTCCGGGGAAGGGCAAAATGATGCATAGTGAAATAGCCGGTTTTTTAAAACAGATTAAAAGTGTTTTGATAACGGCTCATGAGCGGCCGGATGGAGATGCCATAGGGTCCGCACTTGCCTTGGAGAAAGGTTTACAGAGTTTGGGCATCAGGACAGTGATTATGTTAAAGGATACAGTACCGGAAATGTATAAATTTTTAGCGGGCACCGGCAATATTTTGACCCCTTCCTACCTGGGATGGCAACCGGAAGCAATAATAGCTTTGGACAGTACCGAGTGGGAAAGGGTAGGGGCTTTTTCCGATGATATTTTACAAAATTGCACCAGCATTAATATAGACCACCATCCTAGCAATAAATATTTTGCGGATCTTAACTGGGTTGAACCTCAAGCAGCGGCAACAGGAGAAATGGTTTTGTTACTTTTAAAAGAATTAAAGGTGTTAATTGATTTAGATATGGCCACTGCAACTGATACGGGTTTTTTTCGGCACGGCAATACATCCCCCCAAGTGTTGATGATAGCAGCGGAATTAGCAAAGCTGGGGGCTAACCCGGCTGAAATTAGTGGAAATGTTCATGGAAACAAATCATTAAACGCACTCAAAGCCTTGGGCTTAACCCTTAATTCCCTGCAGCTTTCTACAGGAGGCAAGGTAGCGTGGGCAGGATTAAATTTTCTTGAATTGGAGAACCTTGATGTAAAGGAAGAGGAATTAGAGGGTTTGGTTAATTACCCCGGGTCCATTAAAGGGGTGGAGGTGGGCCTGTTTTTTAAGGAAGCGACCCCTAATGAAATACGCGTAAGTTTAAGATCCGGCGGTGCTGTTGACGTTAATACCATAGCGGAACATTTTGGCGGTGGCGGGCATAAAAATGCGGCTGGCTGTACACTAAAGGGTAGTTGGGGGGAAAGTGTAGCCAAGGTGGTAAGTATGTGCCGGAAACAGGCAGGTGAACTTTAATTAACGGTTTTATAAATCTTTTAAAGCCACCGGGACTGACATCTCACGATGTAGTCAGCTGGTTAAGGAAATTATTTAAGATCAAAAAAATAGGTCATGGCGGCACTCTAGATCCTAGTGCAGCAG
>JBBAFB010000019.1:0-23808 GCA_041655595.1 Bacillota bacterium | reverse complement strand
CCATAACCGTTCTCGGTTATAATAAGCAAATCGCTATTTTCTCTGACTAAATCCATTCCTACTACCAAATCTGCTTTTTCCAGATTAATGCCTATTACTCCCCGAGTTGCTCTACCGGTCGGCCTGATTTGTTCCTCGTCAAAACGAATGTATTTGCCTTTTTCGGTTACCAAAATAAGATCTTGATGTCCGTCGGTTAATTTTACCCCGATCAACTCATCGCCTTCGTCTAAATTAACAGCTATCAAGCCTTCCTTGCGAACATTTTTATATTGTTCCAAATCGGTTTTTTTAACGATACCTCTTTGGGTTGCTGTTAACAGGTATCCTCCTTCTTCAAAATCCAGCACCGGAATAATGGCATTTACTGTTTCCCCTTTATCCAGGGAAAGTAAATTAATAACCGCCAGCCCTCTGGCCGTTCTTCCTGCCTCAGGTATTTCATAACCCTTCAGGCGATAAACCTTGCCCTTATTGGTAAAAAACATTAGGTGGTGATGGGTTGTAGTTACAAACAAAAATTCTACAAAATCCTCATTACGGGTAGTCATTCCGGTAACTCCCCTACCCCCTCTTCTTTGACTGCGATAGGTAGACAAAGGAATTCTTTTAATATAACCCCGGTGGGTTATTGTAATAACAACATCCTCTACGGCAATTAAATCTTCTATATCAAAATCTCCTTCATCGGCGATAATTTTTGTTCTTCTTTCATCTGCATACTTTCTTTTAATTTCTCCCAGTTCTGTCTTGATTATATCCATCAACAATCTTTCGTTATCCAAAATGGCCTGTAATCGAGCAATTGTTTTAATAAGCTCTTTATATTCTTCTTCAAGTTTTTCCCTTTCTAAGCCGGTAAGTTGATGCAATCTCATCTCCAGGATAGCATCCGCTTGGATTTGGGTAAAACTGAACTTCGCTATTAAGGCTTCTCTGGCAACTTCCCTGTTTTTTGATTCCCTGATAATTTTAATAATCTGATCCAGGTATTTTAAAGCTATGCGCAAACCTTCTACTATGTGAGCCCTTGCCTCGGCTTTATTTAATTCAAATTGTGTTCTCCGAGTGATTACCTCTTTTTGATGTTCCAAGTAGTAATGCAGCATTTCATAAATATTTAAAACCCTAGGTCTGCCTTCAACCAAGGCCAAATTAATGATACCAAAACTCTCCTGCATTTGGGAGTGTTTGTAAAGCAGGTTTAAAATAATATTTGCCGGGGCATCCCTTTTTAATTCCATTACAATTCGCATGCCGGTTCGATCCGATTCGTCCCTTAATTCAGAAATTCCTTCAATTACTTTTTCTCTGACCAAGGCGGCGATTTTTTCTATTAGCCGAGCCTTATTAACTTGATAAGGTAATTCCGTAACTACAATTCTTTCCCGCCCATTTTGTAAATGCTCAATTTGGGCCTTGGCCCTCATTCTGACAATACCCCTGCCGGTTGAATAAGCCTCCCGGATACCTGTTTTTCCCACAATCAAGCCACCGGTGGGAAAATCCGGGCCTTTAATTATTTTTACTATTTTTTCAATATTAATATCTGGTTCATCAATAATTGCAATCAAGGCATCTATTACCTCCCCTAAGTTATGGGGTGGTATATTTGTTGCCATACCTACAGCAATTCCGGAAGAACCGTTAACCAATAAATTAGGAAAACGTGAGGGTAAAACTGCCGGTTCCTTTAGGCTTTCATCATAGTTAGGAATAAAATCCACTGTTTCTTTATTAATGTCAGACAAAAGCTCTGCCGTAAGCTTTTCCATTCTTACTTCTGTATAACGCATGGCCGCGGGACTGTCCCCATCAACTGAACCGAAGTTTCCATGACCGTCAACTAATAAATAGCGAGTCGAAAAAGGCTGGGCTAATCTGACCATAGCATCATAAATGGCGGAATCACCATGGGGGTGATAACGTGCCATCACTTGTCCTACAACGTGAGCCGACTTTCGATGGGGTTTATCCCCTGTCATGCCCATTTCCTGCATGGCATAAAGAATACGTCTGTGAACAGGCTTTAGCCCATCCCTGACATCAGGTAAAGCACGTCCCACAATAACGCTCATTGCATAATCAATATAGGATTTTTGCATTTCATCTTCTATATTGACGGGTATAACTTTTCCTTGAAATAACTGTTCCATCATGTTCACATCCCTTTGCTGGGGTAATAATTATTTAAACATCCAGGTTTCTTACTTGTTTAGCATGGTTTTCGATAAATTGCCGCCTGGGTTCTACCTTTTCACCCATTAAAACAGTGAAAATTTCATCCGCCTTCATGGCATCCTCAGTAGATACCCCTAAAAGTGTTCTGGTTTCGGGATTCATGGTGGTTTCCCATAATTGTTCCGCCTGCATCTCCCCTAAACCCTTATATCTTTTGATATTAAAACGCTTATCTTCTTGGGCCGACGTATACTGCTCCAATTCTTCGTCCGAATAAAAATAAATATTTTTGCCACCCACCTTGTTACTATATAGCGGTGGTTGAGCAATATAAACAAGGTGATGATCTATTAAGGGCCTCATGTAGCGATAAAAAAAGGTCAGTAATAATGTTCTGATATGAGCCCCGTCCACGTCGGCATCCGTCATGATAATAATGCGATGATAACGCGCTTTTTCTATATCAAAATCTTCGCCTATCCCCGTACCGAAGGCAGTAATCATCATTCGGATTTCATCACTGTTTAAAATTCTATCTAGACGGGCCTTTTCAACATTTAGGATCTTACCTCTTAGGGGCAGGATAGCTTGAAAACGACGATCCCTACCTTGCTTTGCCGTACCCCCCGCAGAATCACCCTCAACTAAATAAAGTTCACAAAGGGCCGGATCCTTCTCTGAGCAATCCGCTAGTTTACCGGGAAGGTTTGTAATTTCCAGTGCATTCTTTCTTCTGGTCAATTCCCTAGCTTTTCTAGCCGCTTCCCTGGCTCTAAAAGCGTTAATTCCTTTTTCTACAATTCTTTTAGCAATAGCAGGGTTTTCTTCCAGAAAGGTTGCCATTCCCTCTCCTACGGCGGAATCTACAATACCTCTGACTTCACTATTACCTAGTTTTGTTTTTGTTTGCCCTTCGAATTGAGGTTCTTTAACTTTTATACTGAGAATAGCCGTCATGCCTTCTCTGATATCTTCCCCGCTTAAATTACTTTCGTTGTCTTTTAGTAAATTAGTTTTTCTGGCATAATCATTAATAATACGGGTAAGAGCCGTTTTAAAGCCGACTTCGTGAGTACCCCCCTCGGTGTTATGAATATTATTTGTATATGAAAAAAGGTTTTCCGTATAGCCTAAGTGATATTGTATTCCCACCTCAACTTGGACCTCATCCTTTTCCGTTTCAAAAAAAATAGGTCTGGGATGTAAAACATCTTTATTTTTATTCAGGTGTTTTACAAAATCAACAATACCTCCGTGATGAATAAACTCCGTTTTTTTACCATCACGGCTATCCTTCAAAATAATTTTTACCCCTTTGTTCAAAAAAGAAAGCTCTTGTAAGCGGTGGGTTAAAATATCAAATTCAAAAATCAAAACATCAAATACTTCCGGGTCCGGTTTAAATACTATTTCTGTTCCTGTCCCTTTTCCTTTGCCAACAACAGTTAATTCCGAAGCAACAACTCCCCTGCTGTATTCCTGCTGGTAAATCTTATTTTCCCTTTTTACTCTAACTATCAGTTTTTCCGACAAAGCATTTACCACAGCCATTCCCACCCCGTGTAAACCGCCGGAAACCTTATAAGGACTGCCTCCAAATTTTCCTCCCGCATGTAGAGTGGTCAATGCAATCTCCACTGCCGGTCTACCCAGTTTTGGATGCATGTCAACAGGTATGCCTCTACCGTTATCCCTGACTAAAATACTATTATCTTCCTTTATTTCTACTTCAATAAAATCACAAAAACCAGCCATAGCTTCATCTATACTATTATCAACTATTTCATAAACCAAATGATGTAATCCTCTGCTGCCTGTACTACCGATATACATCCCCGGTCTTCTTCTGACAGCTTCTAATCCTTCCAAAACTTGAATTTGGCTAGCATCATAATTTAAATAATCCTTATTAAATTTTTCTTTGTTTTTCAACTTAGCTGTTCTCCTTCCATAATTAGCCTCACTTACTAATTATATCACAATTCACATCACTATATTAAAAATTTTGGTTTTTGGCTCTTTCAAATAAAGTTAAAGCCGTAATTGTCGAAAAATAACTTTCTTTGTCGGTAATTATACAAGATTTAATCTTTTTTGGTTTTTTATTGTTTTTTTGTGATTTATTAAGTTCCAGCCAGTTGATCATTTCCTGGGATGGTGAATTACTATTAATTACATCCAAATTTAAAATGGCAACGATTTCTCCATAGAAAATTGAATTATTATCACCAATATGTAAGTACATTTTTTTAGCCTCCTAGACAATTTTTCCTTTTTTTATGTGGATGATTTTTGCTTCCTTTATTTTATTCCGCCCAAAAGCCGATAAATCTGTAGTTGTAATTATAGTTTGAATTGAATTGCCAACTGCTTTTAATAAAAACTCCCTTCTATTTTGATCTAACTCCGAAAACACATCATCTAATAAAAGAACAGGGAATTCCCCTGTTTCTTGTTTTAACAATTTAAGCATGGCAAGTTTTAAAGTAAGGACGGCTGTTCTTTGTTGCCCCTGCGATCCATAAACACGGGCATCAATTTTATTTAAATAACAATTAAAATCATCTCGATGAGGCCCTATGGTAGTAAAACCTTTTCGAAGATCATCTTTTAACCTGTCATGCAGCTTTTTTTGAAAAAGCTCTTTTAATTCTTCTTTTGTTATATTTTCTGAAAGAGGAAAACTGGACCTATATTTCAAATCCAGCTGTTCCCTAGTCCCGGATAGTTCTAAATGAATTTCTTGATAAATAGGTTGAAGTTTTAGCAGTGTTTTTATTCTTTCTAAAATTAATTCACTACCTACATCACTGAGCTGCTCATTCCAAATTTCTACTTCTCCTTTGGAAACACTGCCTCTTTTTAAAAGATTATTTCTCTGTAATAAATTTTTTTGGTAATTTAAAAGCTTTTCATAAAACAGCGGGTTTAATTGAACTATTTTTCTGTTAAGAAAGCGGCGTCTATAATCAGGGCCTTCTTTGATTAAATTTAAATCGTCGGGAGTAAAAATAATAACAGAAAAAAGACCTAAAAGCTGTTTTAAATTATCCAGAGACAGACCGTTAACCTTTATTAATTTTTTTTCTTTTTTCACAGCATGTTCAATTAAAAAGTTGCCTTTTTTATTATTTATTTCTCCCTTTATCCTAAAATAAGTCTCTCCCCATTTTATTAATAATAAATCTCTGTTTTGCCGATGACTACGACCATTTCCTAAAAAAAAGATACCGTCAATTAAGTTACTTTTACCTTGAGCATTTTCTCCTGTTATTATATTTACACTTGTATCAAATTCTATTTTTTCTTGCTGATAATTTGTATAATTATTAAACTCCAACTGTTTTATGATCATTTAATAACACCTTTAATAATTACTTCTAACAGGTAAAATCAAGTAAAGATATTTTTTGCCGTCTGCCGGTCTGAAAACGCCGGGACTTAGATTTCCCGTTAGATCAAAATAAACTTCTTCTTCCTCTATTATCTTTAATGCATCCAGTAAGTATCTTCCATTAAAATTCACTTCTATTTGTTCTCCTTCTAAATAAACAGGTATTTCTTCATAGGCTAAACCAATTTCCTGAGATCTGCCTTCTAGTACTAAAACATTACCCTGGGAGGATAATTTTAACACATTTGCAAAATATTTACCTTGCTCCTGAGCTAATAAAGTTGCACGGTCTACTGCTTCTCTTAACAGCTTGGTATTGGCTTTTATGCGGGTAGTATAGTTTTTAGGAATTACCTGTTCGTAATTAGGAAATTTACCTTCGATTACCCTAGTTATAATAGTTATATTACCTAATTCAAATAATACCTGATTAAAACCGGAAGTAATTGAAATTAATTTATTTTCTTCATCTATCAACCTAGTAATTTCTATTAAAGAACGGGAAGGTAAAATAAGGGAGATATCACTAAAGCCATCCCCGTTATCTGTTATTTTATGGGAAGAATAGGCTAGCCTATGGGTATCGGTCGCCACTAGATTTAAATCCCCCTGTGCCTTGATTTCTATTAGAATACCGCTGAAAACCGGTCTTAATGTATCTAAGGCGGCAGCTGAACTAACTTGTCTTACCATGTTCTCTAAAAAATAAGAAGGTATTATAATACTGTCCTCCTTTTCTAAGGAGGGCAGTTCTGGATATTCTTCCGGATTCATCCCTATCAGCTGTGTTTTAGAATTACCATAGTAGAAAATATAAATATGTTCCTTTTCCTTTTGTTCCACAACTATTTCAATATTAGGCAGTTTTTTCACCAAATCAGCCAAATAGCGGGCAGGAAGCAAGGCTTTGCCTTCCCTTTCAACTTTAAGAGGAATAATATACTGAATCATAATTTCAGAATCTGTGCCCCTAAAAATTAAATGATCTTCTTTTGCCTCTATGTATATACAATTTAAAGTTGAAATTGTGGTTTTAGCAGCAACAGCCCTTTGAACAGTTTGGATGGCTTTTAATAATTGATCTTTTTCACAGACAAATTTCATTTAATTTTTCCTCCTTCATGCATCTTTATTATTCTTAATTTATAGTAGTAATAGTAGTAGGGGGCGTGAATATGTGGATAAATGTCATACAAGGTGAAATATATTATTTGATTCGTTGTGGACTGTTTGTGGGCAACTTTTGAATTATTTTAAAAAAATCCACAAACACAGGCTAATTTTTTATTATTTCTTTTAATGTTGCAATTGTATTAGCCACACTAACATCTTTTTTAATGGTATTTAAAACTTTATCATAGGCATGAATTACTGTTGTATGGTCTCTGCCACCAAATTCCTTTCCTATTTGAGGTAGAGAGTTATCAGTCAATTCCCTGCATAAATACATGGCTATTTGACGGGGCCAAGCTATTGCTTGTGTTCTTCGTTTTGATTTAAGTACCTCTATTTTTAAATTAAAGTATTCTGCACAATATTCTTGAATTATCGGTATAGTAATTTCTTTTGGTTCCGGTGATGAAATAATGTCTTTTAAAGCTTTTTCAACAAAGTGATGATCAATAGTTTTGTTTTGCAGTGAAGAGTAGGCGGCAATTTTTATTAATGCCCCCTCTAATTCTCTTATATTGGATTGAATTTTACTGGCTATTATGTTCATTATATCATCGTTTACATCAAGGTTATCTATGGCCGCTTTTTTTCTCAGTATTGCTACCCTGGTTTCAAAATCAGGTGGTTGTATATCGGTTATAAGACCGCAATTAAACCGGGATCTTAATCTATCTTCTAAAGTAGGAATTTCCTTAGGGGTTCTATCACTGGAAATAACTATTTGTTTATTGGCTTCATAAAGAGCATTAAAGGTATGAAAGAATTCCTCTTGAGTTCTTTCCTTCCGGGCTATAAATTGAATATCATCAATCAACAAAATATCTATATTGCGATAACGATTTCTAAATTGCTCTGTTTCATCATCTTTGATGGAGTTAATTAACTCATTAACGAAGGTTTCGGAAGATACATAAAGGATATTGGCATAGGGGTTTCTTTTATAAACCAGATGTCCAATGGCGTGCATCAAATGGGTTTTACCCAAACCGACACCACCGTAAATAAACAGCGGATTGTAAGTTTTGGCCGGTGTTTCCCCTACTGCTAAAGCAGCGGCATGGGTAAAACGATTAGAGTTTCCCACAACAAAAGAATCAAAGGTATAACGAGAATTTAGTAAGTTATGATTTTTTGCCGGTGTCGGTTTTTGTTCAAACTGTTCAACCTCCTGATCAGTAAAATCAAGCTTTATTCTGGCATTATCTTTTCTATTAAGCCACTTATTTTGATCTTCGGGCAAAACAAAAAGAACATCTTCTAAAGTTTGGTTTAATAATAATTCTAAGGTGTTCTTTACTAAAGTATAGTAGCGATCTTGCAACCACGATTGAGCAAAAATATTGGGAACTAAAATAACTAATTTTTTATAATTATAATAAAGAGGTTTTGTTGCTTTAAACCAGGTGTCTAAACTTTCAATATTTAAATCAGATTTTAAAATATCTAGTGTTTTAGACCATAATTCAGATAAAGACCGATTGGACATTAATAATGGGGCCTCCTTATTTTTGATAATTAAGTTTAGTTGAAAGGCGAAAATAGCTTGAAATACCAAGCAGATATGTGGATTATATTAAAAAATGAAAGGGGAAAAAAGTGGTTATCCCCAGCTTGCTGTAGGCAAGTGTATATCTATCTGTGGAAAGATGTGAGTAAAAGTAAAAATAAAAAATGTAAGCGGCTAGAGGAAAATGAATGTAAGTATTGGTTTAAAAGCAGTACATTTTTATTTTTAAGAATGTAAATATATCATAGCAAAAATTATCCACAGAATCAATCTACTTTTCCATATTTTAAAAAAGTTATCAACACTATGAAAAAAACTGCCTGTGATCAATGTGGATTTTAAAATTGGCAGTATAAAACGGTTTATACCCCTGCTTTTCTTGACAAGGGAATCATTTTAAAGTTATAATTGGTTTGTCTTTTTTAAGAAAACAAAATGTACTGGATATAGGGCATAGATAGGAGGGAAACCATAATGAAGAGAACTTATCAACCTAAAAATAAAAAACATAAAAGGGTACACGGTTTTTTAAACAGAATGTCAACACCTTCCGGGCGAAAAGTAATTAAAGCTAGAAGAGCTAAGGGTAGAAAAAGATTATCAGCATAAAAGGCCGCATGAGGTGGCCTTTTTCTCTTTTTAAAAAGACTAGGAAACTGCTGATCTTAACAACAGAAGTTTAATGATAGTTTTGGAGGTTTGGGTTTGTTAAATCAATTAAACCGGTTAAAAAAAAATCAAGAATTTCAACGGGTTTATCAGCATAAGAAATCTTTTGTTGGTCGGTATTTAGTTCTTTATTTAAAAAAGAACAATTTAAATTATACCCGTTTTGGTTTTGTAGTATCTAAAAAAATTGGGAAAGCTGTTGAAAGAAATAAAATTAAAAGAAGAATGAAGGAAGTTTGCAGATTAAGCTTCGACAGCTTTGCGGCCGGTTATGATTTAATTTTTGTTGCTAGAAGAAAAATTAAAGGAATCAGCTACCAATTAGTCGAACAAGAAATAGAAAAATTATCTACTAGGGCAGGTATATTAAAAAATGAGTAAAATATTAATTTTGTTTATACAAATTTATCAAAAGCTCATATCTCCTTTTTTTCCGAGGAGCTGTAGATTTTACCCTACTTGCTCAGAGTATTCTATCTCGGCTTTAAAAAAATATGGCTTTTTAAAGGGTGGTTATTTAATGGTCAGAAGAATTTCAAAATGTCACCCTTTTCACCCGGGTGGCTATGATCCTCTTTAATTAAAAAATTAAAGGGAATAATAAATTAAAGATATGGGAGGTGGATCCTGCTTAAAAAGAAGTCACAAGTGACCATTTTAGTGCAGGGAAACAATTTGTTTGCTTCTTTAGTAGCTTTTTTATCCAGTGTTATTGAATTCTTCTACAGCTTGACTGTAAATGTAGGAATTCCCAGTTATGGCTTGGCAATTATTATTTTCACAGTGATTATTAAACTTATACTTTTCCCTTTGACCTCAATACAGGTTAAATCAACTAAGAGAATGCAAGAGGCTCAACCTAAAATTAAAGAAGTACAGGAAAAATATAAGAATAATAAGCAAAAACAACAAGAAAAAATGATGGAACTGTATCAAAAGGAAAAAATCAACCCTTTTGGAGGTTGTTTGCCGTTAATTATTCAAATGCCGATTTTAATAGCCCTTTTTACTTCTTTGCGTTCATTTTTTGATCCTGCGGAGAACCCTTCTTTAGTTGTGGAACATGCTTCTTTTTTATGGATTCCTAATTTAGGAAGTCCGGACCCTTGGATTTTACCATTATTAGTTGCAGGATTTATGTTTTTGCAAAGTAAGGTAAGTATGGGTAATTCTAATGATCAAACACAAAAAGCTATGCTTTATATGATGCCTATTATGATGGCTTGGTTTAGCCGAAGTTTTCCTGCTGGTCTTGCTCTGTATTGGGTTATGTATAATATAATGAGCACCATGGAACATTTTGTTATCAGGCGAGATGGAAGTGGTATTAAAAAGGAGGAAATTGCTTAACAATGAAAACCACTGAAATGACGGGCAGAACTGTTGATGAAGCGATAGAAAACGCTTTAAAGGAGTTAAATGTTAAACCGGATCAAATTGAGATAGAGGTTTTAGAAGAACCATCAAAAGGTTTTTTGGGAATACTAGGTTCAAAATTAGCTAAGGTTAAAATTACCATTAAAGAAAATCCCATTGAATTAACTATAGAGTTTTTACAGCCGATCTTGACTAAGCTGGGAGTCGCCCCAGAAGTTAAAACGCGAATAGAAGGAGATTACTATTATTTGTCTTTTCATGGGCACAAGCTAGGTTTAATGATCGGACATCGGGGGGAAACTCTTGATGCTTTGCAGTATCTAAGCAATTTAGCAGTTAATCGCAAGACAAAAAATCATGCCCATATTATCCTTGATGTAGAAAATTATCGTAAAAAAAGAGAAGAAACTTTAAATCGCTTGGCTAGAAAGCTGGCTGAAAAAGCGAAAAAAACCGGGCGAAGGGTTATGTTGGAGCCAATGAGTCCCCATGAAAGAAGGATCATCCATACTGCTTTACAAGATGATCAAGAAGTAGATACCTTCAGTGAGGGGAAAGAACCTTATCGCAAGGTAGTAATCAGTCTCAAATAACGGGTGGGGGCCCAGCGATTGCTAATTGCTGGGTTTTTTAGTTTAAGGAGGTATTTTTGTGGATACCATAGCCGCCATAGGAACGGCACTTGGCGAAGGGGGTATAGGAATCGTAAGGATTAGCGGCCCCCGAAGCGAGCAAATAATTAATGAACTTTTCATTCCCTCAAAACCGGAAAACTGGAAAAGGAAAGAAAGCCATCGGCTTTATTTAGGGCATTTTAGAAAAGGCGGCGAAAAAAAAGTTATTATAGATGAGGTTTTAGTGACAATTATGAAAGCACCCCAAAGTTATACCGGTGAAAATATGGCGGAAATTCATTGCCACGGGGGAGCTTTGATAATGAAGACCATTTTAGAGGAAGTACTGGCTACGGGAGCAGTTTTAGCAGAACCGGGGGAGTTTACCAAGAGGGCTTTTTTAAATGGCAAATTAGATTTAACTAAGGCGGAAGCTACTATAGATTTAATCAGGGCAAGTAGTGAGGCAGGGTTAAAAATAGCGGCTTCTCAACTGGAAGGTAATTTAGCAAAAAAAATTACCGTTCTACAAGAACAATTGCTAAAAATTTTAGCTTTTTTAGAGGCAACTATTGATTTTCCCGAGGAAGAGTTACCCGGCTTAGCTGACAAGGAAATTGAAGCGGGTTTAAAGAGCTTGATTGCTTCATTGGAAGAATTAGCGGAAGGGTTTAAGCAAGGACAAATAATACGCGAAGGATTAAAAACAGTTATCTTCGGCAAACCAAATGTGGGCAAATCCAGCCTATTAAATGCACTTCTGGGCAGAGAAAGAGCTATTGTTACCGACATACCCGGTACCACCAGGGATTTGATTATGGAAACAATTTATTTAGAGGGTATTCCAGTTAAATTGATAGATACGGCGGGTGTCCGTTTGACCGAAGATCTGATAGAAATAATCGGGGTAGAAAAAACAAAGGAAACTCTAAAAGAAGCGGAGTTGGCTTTTTTAGTCCTGGATGGAGGCGCAGAATTAGGGGAAAATGACTTCTTGGTTTTTGAACTGGCAAAGGAATTGGATATTCCCTTTTTAATATTGTTAAACAAAGTGGATTTAAGGGATCAGGTATTGAAAAAGGGCCAATTGGAAACCGTTTTTGCCGGGGTCAATATTTTAGAGATTTCCGCTTTAAAGGGCTACGGCTTGTCCGAATTAGGGGAAGAAATTAAAAAGCTGTTTGACCTAAATAAATTAAACTTTAGAGAATCACCGCTGCTAACAAAAATGAGACATTTTGAGAGTGTTAAAAAAAGCCTCAAACACCTTACAGAAGCTTTGGACGCTTTACAACAGGGTTACCCCGAGGATTTTTTAATTATTGATTTAAAAGCTGGTTACGATTATTTAGCGGAAATTGTCGGCAAAGATGCGGATGAAGAGGTTTTAAATAAAATATTTGCTGATTTTTGTATCGGCAAATAACTTTCCGATTTTGCTGTAATTTTTAGATAAAGGACTGAGAATAGTGGCGTATATAGGAGGCAGTTTTGATGTCATTGTTGTAGGTGCCGGCCATGCCGGCTGCGAGGCGGCCCTGGCTGCTGCCAGGATGGGCTGCCAAACCTTACTTTTGAGCTTAAACTTAGATCAAATTGCCCTAATGCCCTGCAACCCGGCTATAGGGGGACCGGCGAAGGGGCATCTGGTGAGGGAAATTGATGCCCTCGGCGGGCAGATGGGGATAAATATTGATCGGTCGGCCATACAGGTGAGGACTCTAAACACGGCTAAAGGACCGGCGGTGCAGGCTTTGCGGGGGCAGGCGGATAAAAGATGCTATCAGGACAATATGGCGGCCACCTTGCAAGGACAAAAAAATCTCAGCCTAAAACAGGCTATGGTGGAAGAACTACTGGTGGAGGATCAGCGTGTCATTGGCGTAAGGGTGCAGACAAACCTGGTTTACAAGGCCAAAAAAGTGGTTTTAACCAGTGGCACCTATCTGAGGGGCAGAATTTTTATCGGCGAGGTAAATTACCCCGGCGGGCCAAATGCGTCTTTAGCGGTTGAAAATCTATCCGCAAACTTGGAAGCCTTGGGCGTGGAATTAGGCAAATTTGAAACCAGCACGCCACCGCGGATTGATAAAAACACCATTGATTTCAGTAAAATGGAGGAGCAAAAGGGCAGCAACGAACCATTATACTTTTCCTTTTTGGAGCAGCAGTTGAACAGACCGAATATTTCTTGTTGGTTGGTTTATACCAATGACAAAACTCATCAAATTATTGAAAACAATCTTAAAAGATCCCCATTGTATACGGGTCGGACACAGGGTTCGGGCCCTAGATATTGTCCTTCCATTGAAGATAAGATTTTGCGCTTTAGGGACAAAGACAGACATCAGTTATTTTTAGAGCCGGAAGGAATTGATCGGGACGAAATTTATGTTCAGGGGATGACAACAGGTTTGCCAGAGGAAATACAGTTGGAGGTTTTAAGAAGTATCGGTGGGCTGGAGCAGGTAGAAATAATTAGGCCAGGTTACGCCATTGAATATGATTATATTATTCCCACACAGCTGAAAACAACCTTGGAGTTAAAAAAGGTAGCCGGTTTATATTGTGCCGGGCAGCTTAACGGTAGTTCCGGTTACGAAGAGGCTGCCGCTCAAGGTCTAGTGGCCGGCATAAATGCAGCCCTTGCGGTTTTGGGCAGGGAGCCCTTGGTTTTAAAAAGATCAGAGGCCTATATCGGTGTTTTGATTGATGATTTAGTCACTAAAGGAATTAGCGAGCCCTACCGCGTGCTGACTTCCAGGGCGGAATATCGCTTGTTGCTGCGGCATGGGAATGCAGACCTGAGATTAACAGAAATAGGAAGAAGGATAGGCTTGGTAACAGATGAAAGATATCGGCTTTTCTCCAAAAAAAAGGATGCCCTGGAAAAGGAAATTGACAGGTGGAGGAAACTACAAATTAACCCCCATCGGGAGGGCATGGAACGGCTATTAGAAGAAAAAGGCAGCAGCCCGTTAAAACAGGCCTCCAGCCTAGCTGATTTGTTAAAAAGGCCGGAATTAAGCTTTCGGGATTTAGAGATTTTTTTGCCTGATCAAAGGGAATTAGCGGATGAAATTAAAAATGAAGTGGAAATACAAATAAAATATGAAGGCTATATCAAGAAGCAGCAGCAGCAAGTGGAGAGGTTTAATAAATTAGAACACCGCCGTCTGCCCCAAGACCTAAACTACTTGGAAATTAGCGGTTTATCCTTGGAGGCCAGAGAAAAGTTAACAGAAAGAAAACCTTCGTCTATTGGCCAAGCGGCTAGGATTTCGGGGGTTTCCCCTGCCGACATCAACGGGCTGCTGATATTTTTAGAACAGGCACGGAGGAAAGCAAAAGATGGCGAATGACTTTTTAAAGACTCTAGAGCTGGGCTTAACTCAACTGGAAATGAATTTATCGAAACAGCAGTTGGACCGATATGTAGGATATTACAAGTTGCTTTTAGATTGGAACCAAAAAATTAATTTAACTGCTATTAAGGACCCTAAGGAGATTGCTATAAAACACTTTTTAGATTCCCAATTGCTAACAAAATGGTTGAAAGTTGGAGCAGATACCGCTTTGCTGGATCTTGGCACCGGGGCGGGTTTTCCCGGGCTAGTTTTAAAAATTCTAAATCCCGAAACAGCTATTACCCTAGTTGATGCTGTCCAAAAAAAGGTCAACTTCATCAACCTAGTAGCAAAAGAGTTGTCCTTGATCCAAGTGGCCGCTATACATTCCCGAGCGGAGGATTTAGGGAAAGATTTGGGCTATAGGGAAGGGTTTACCGATGTAACTGCCAGAGCCGTTGCTCCTTTGGCGGTATTGGCTGAATACGGGCTGCCTCTTTTAAAGAAAGGGGGAAAACTTTTTGCTTTAAAGGGCCCTAACTACCGGGATGAATTGGAAAAGGCTAAGGATGCCATTGATTTATTGGGGGGAAAACTAGCGGAGGTGGTTGATTACAAACTACCTTTAATAGAAGACCAAAGATCCTTGATAATAATTCGTAAGGATAAAAAAACTCCTCAAGGGTATCCCAGAAAGAGCGGCATTCCCTCCAAAATGCCTTTAAAACGGCATCAAAACAGAATTTAAAGGGGTAAAATTATTTAGAAGGCCAGCAGGCCTTTTTTATATTTTTAGCAGGAACTAAATGGGCTAACGTGGAATGTATAACCAGTTGCCGGAGAACAAAGAAACAGGTGATGAAATGGGCAAGGTTATTGCATTGGCTAATCAAAAAGGCGGGGTGGCTAAAACTACTACGGCTGTTAACTTAGGGGCTGGTTTAGCCAAAGAGGGTAAAAAGGTGTTAATTGTTGATAATGATCCCCAGGGCAATGCCACCAGCGGTTTGGGAGTGGACCGTTTGTCGCTGGCACACTGTATTTATGATTCTTTAATTAATGGAAGACCTTTACGGGATATTAGGATCAGCACCCAATGGGAAAATCTTGATGTTATTCCAGCCACGATCCAGTTGGCCGGTGCGGAAATAGAGCTAGTGGCGGCAATTTCCAGGGAAAGCAAGCTAAAAAGGGCCCTGGAATCAATCAAAGAGAATTATGACTATATCCTGCTGGATTGCCCGCCTTCCCTAGGTTTATTAACCTTAAATGCCTTAACGGCCGCTGACACGGTTTTGATTCCGATTCAATGCGAATATTATGCGCTGGAAGGATTGGGCCAGCTAATGAACACCATCCATCTTGTACAGAAGCATTTGAACAAAAACTTACAGTTGGAGGGGATTGTTTGTACCATGTTTGACGCACGTACAAATCTTTCCATTCAAGTTGTGGATGAGGTAAAGGCTCATTTTAAGAACAAATTAATGAAAACCATTATACCCAGAAATGTTAGACTGAGCGAGGCCCCAAGTCATGGCTTGCCTATTATTTATTATGATCCCAAGTCTAAGGGTGCGGAAGTATATATGGATTTGGCGAAGGAAGTGATTGAGAATGAGTAAAAAGGGTTTAGGCAGAGGCCTAGGTGCTTTATTGCCGACGGTAGTTAATCTTGAAGAACCGGAGCAAAACCGGCCCCAGTCATTGAGAGTAGACGAGATAACACCTAATAGCTTTCAGCCAAGACGGCAGTTCTCAGAGGAAAAATTAACAGAGCTGGCAGAATCTATTAAAGAGCATGGCATTGTACAGCCGATTGTGGTCAGGGCACTGGAAACAGGTCTTTATCAGATTGTGGCCGGTGAAAGGCGCTGGAGGGCGGCTCAACTTTTGGAGCTGGAAGAATTACCTGTTATTATCAAGGATTACACCGATAAACAGGTGTTGGAAATAGCGCTCATAGAGAATATACAAAGGGAGGATCTAAATCCCATAGAGGAAGCTAGGGCTTATAACATTTTGATTGAAGAACACAGCCTGACCCAAGAGGAGCTGGGGGCCCGCCTAGGAAAAAGCAGATCCCATATAGCCAACACACTACGCCTCCTAGGTTTATCTACAGGGGCTCAGGGGGCCTTAGCAGAGGGCAAGCTAACAGCGGGACATGCCCGGGCCTTACTCAGCGTGCCGGAAAAGGGGCAATTGGCCTTGGCCGACAAAATCATAGAGGAAGGTCTGTCGGTTAGGGAAACAGAAAGAATTGTAAAAAGCTTACTAGAAGTAAAGAAGGAACAGGGGGATAAAAAAAATTTTTTAGCAAAAAAACAGCAGCTCCTGTATGAGGACAGCTTGTTGGCGGAATACAGGGACAGGCTAAGGGAAAAGCTAGGTACGAAGGTGGATATTAATCAGCAGGGGGATAAGGGAAAGATCGTCATTGAGTATTACAGCCCGGGGGATTTGCAAAGAGTGCTGGAGCTTTTCTTCGGGACGGAAATAGCCTGATAAGACAGCAAAAAGTGTTTCACGTGAAACACTTTTTGTTTTTTAGCCGCTGTTTATAGCTGCTGAAATGTTTCACGTGAAACATTTCAGCAGGCGGAAAAGATAAAAACCCGGATGGGGGTTATTCGGTGATTATTAAGCAAATACTTAGCTTCTGCCCAATAATAGCCTCCAATTCCCGGGTTGCGATTCTTTTCCCTAAATAACTATGGCAAAGAGGAGTTTGCTGCTGTTATCCGGGGGGTTATTTGAGCTAGGGGGGCAATTTCCGAGATAACATGTAATTGACAAAGCCCGGCTTAATATGCAAAAATAGCGGCAAGGAGTGCGTTGAAGGCAACGGGAAGCTCTTGTAATTGCAATGCTTATTGCGGGCATCGGCTTGCGGCTGATTGGCAGTAGAAATAGATCGTTTTAGTATATCAGTTGGTTGACTGGTCAAAGGAGAGGTAGTTGTGCTTGGAACCATAGTTAATATGGCAGCTATAATAGTCGGCGCTCTATTAGGCAAGGGAGTGGGTAAGCTTTTAAAAGCTGATTTGCAGCAGTATATAATGCAGGCCATCGGTTTGGGAGTTCTTTTGGTGGGCTTTAAAATGGCCTTAGGCACAGAAAACATAATAGTAGTAGTTATTAGTCTGATGTTGGGCGTTATTGTGGGGGAGTTAGCCGGCATAGAGGATAGATTAGCCGGAATGGGTGCCAAGCTGGAAGGGTTTTTTGCCAATGGTGCAGGGGAGGGCACTTTTGTTAAAGGTTTTGTTAGCGCAAGCTTGCTTTATTGTGTTGGTGCGATGGCCATTATGGGTTCTTTGGAAAGCGGGTTAACCGGCAATCATATAATTTTATATACAAAATCCCTGCTTGATGGGGCAACTGCTATTATCTTGGCTTCCTCCCTGGGTTTGGGAGTAGCCTTTTCCGCCTTGGCGGTTTTTGTTTACCAAGGCAGTTTGACTTTGCTGGCAAAGTGGATAGGGGTCTACTTGACAGAGCCGGTAATTGTGGAAATGAGTGCGGTGGGAGGCCTGTTGATTTTTGCTATTGGCTTGGATATGCTGGGGATTAAAAAATTGAGGGTAGGCAATCTTTTGCCGGCTATTTTTGTGGCTCTGTTTGTGATGCTTTTTTTTGATCAGCTGGGAATTAAGATTTAGAGACTATACCTTTTTAAAAACCTTGGTGGGTTTGGAGCATGGTTTTTTAGTTGAAATTTTAAAAAGAAAATCTTAAATAAAAAAGGAATAAAATTTTCCATGTAGAATAGTTAAAAATATGGAGATTTTGGTTTATAAACAGACTCGGAGGCATATAGTTAATGGAATCAGCGCTTTTCCTTGGGTGGCAACAAGTTTTATCCTTCATTAGTTCTCAAGGTGCTTTGTTAACGCTTTTATTGGGCTTGGTTGTCTTGTTAATGTTGGTTTTGTTGCTGATAGAACACAGAGCAAATAAAAAATATAGAGAACAGCATTTGAAATTGTTAGAGGGCGTACACACAGCAAATGTTGAGGAATTTATTATCAATCAAAACGCTGAAATGGGCCGGCTGCAGGCAGAGGTAGCTCGGCTGGCAAAAGAGGTTGTAATTTTAGAAAAGATACAACAGCTGGCGATCCAAAGGGTTGGCTTTGTTCGTTATAACCCCTTTCAGGATCTCGGCGGAGACCAAAGCTTTTCCCTGGCCCTCTTAGACGGCAGGGAAAGCGGTTTTGTTTTGACTTGCATTTTTGGCAGGGAAGAATCCCGGCTTTTTGCTAAAGCTATTAAGGACGGGGAATCTCGTTACCGTTTAACTGATGAAGAATTGTTGGCAATTGACCGGGCTAAAAAGGACCAAAGCATAAAGGGTTTGCTAGAAAAAGGGGGAGGTGAGATGCTGCCGTGAGTTGGAAATTGCCCAAAGTAGAAGGGCGTGCCGTTAAGCAGAAAAAAAAGTATTTTACCCTGCTGTTGATTCCTAACAATGAAAATTCCATGCGTAAATGGCGGATACCCGGAATGTTGCTGCCCTTTGTCCTAATTCTTAGTTTGGTGGGACTAAGTGCGATTGCTTTTTTTAGTTATGGTTATTTTATTTCCCAGGGGGAAATAGAATCCTTGCAGTTTTTAAAGGGGGTTAATGCCGCCCAGGCAAAAATGATTGAGGAGCTCCAGGACCAGGCAAAATTATTGGAAAGCAAATTGGAAACAGTAAATGAATTGGAAAATAAGGTTCGTGCAATGGTTGGTTTGGAGGATAGGGCAGAAGAGTCGGATGGGCTGTCCGGTGTTGGCGGAGGATTAGAGCCCCTTCACTGGAATGTTAAACGAAGCGAAGGTTCCCAGCTTGAGCAAGCCGGGCCAGAGGGGTTAACGGTGGAAGATTTTCAAGGGGAAGATCGGTTAAAAGATCTTGTGCTCAGAAAGGAAGCCGCTTCTGCTTCCCGTTCCTATAATACATATAATAATAGAGATGAGTTAGCTATCAATGAAGTGGCTGAAAACTTTGAAACTTTACAGGGACGTACCGAAAAAAAGAAGGCGGACTTGGAGTTGCTATTGCTGGAAGTAGAAGACAGGCTGGAATATTTAGCTGCTATCCCTGATGCCTGGCCGCTCCAAGGAAAAATCACCTCGGTGTTCGGTATGAGAACAAATCCTATTACGGGCAAGGGGAAGGAAATGCATGAGGGACTGGATATTGCAGCCACCTATGGTACAACAATTACCGCCGCGGGCAAGGGAACTGTTGTTTTTGCTGGTACACAACTGGGCTGGGGCCGGGTTGTTGTTATAGATCACCATAATGGTTATGAAACTCAATATGCCCATAATTCATCTTTATTGGTTAAGGTCGGCGATCCAGTTGAAAAAGGGCAGCCCGTCGCAAGGGTGGGAAGCACCGGCCGTTCTACAGGTGCCCATTTGGATTTTCGTGTTAAAAAAGAAGGAGAGTTTATAGATCCTGAATTGATTCTTAAAGACTAGAAGTGGGGGAAGGTATATGCTTAGAAAGAGGGAGATCCCTGAATTCGACCAGGTTGGCACTTTTATTGGAAAGGATGTTTACTTTAAAGGCGTGGTTAAAGCTTCTTCGGCCCTAAGAATTGACGGTAAGGTTGAGGGAGAGGTTCACACCGAGGGGGATATCCTAATTGGAGAGGCGGGCCGAATCGAAGGTAATCTTCAAGGCCGCAATATATTGATAGCCGGGGAAATAACCGGCAATGTTTCCGTTTCCGGCAAAATTGAGGTAGCGGCTACCGGGAGGATTTATGGGGATTTAAAAGCTCAAAATTTAGTTATTGATGAAGGGGCCGTTTTTCAGGGTAATTGTCAAATGTCGGGCTCCGTTAAGGGAAAAAAGGAAGAGTAGTTAGCCTGTTAGAGGGAAGCGCTGGCGGAAATTTCCTGCATCCTAAACTTATGCAGTAAAAGTCCATGACTTATGCTGGCGGAGATCAATTCGGCCATATCCCAGATCAAGCCCAGCCGGGTGTTTTGCAAAACGAAATATTCCATATAGCCGCTTACATTGACAGTGCCGGTAAAATGGACATCCCCTACTGGAGGTAAGGTTTTCTTTACCCCGGCACCAGGCTTTAGGGCACCAGGGGAAAGAGTGATTTGCCCAATGTTTTCTGATTTGCCCAGGCAAGCATCAATAGCTATAAACAAGGAGTCGGGATGTAGCTTTTGAATTTCCTTTAGTTGTTCGCTTAAATTGGCAGCGTGGACAGGCTTGTTCAAGGTTCCGTAGACTTCCAGGCGGGCAGGGGAGTTCTTTAGCTTAGTACCAACCAGGGGTCCTAAACTATCTCCTGTTGATCTATCGGTGCCAATGCAAAGGGCTACTAGGGTTTTTTTGCCTTCCGCATCCAACTCGCTTAGATATTGGGCTAAGGCCCTTCCCATCTTTAAGGCGAGATAAGGCTCTTCATAATGAAACTTAATTTTTTTTGAATTGAGGTTTCCTTGCGGCCCTGCAGTTGTATAAGCTGCAGCAAAAAAAGGATTAAACATAAGCCACCTCCGCTGATACTATAGTTACAGTATATGTAAATATTTAAAATCCTATACAAATTGAATTAATTAGCTCTCACCCGGCATAGAGATTATAAGAGCAGCTGTTAGCAAATTATTTAACGAGTCGCTGCCGGGAGGGCTTTCTTAATGGGAAGTTTTAGAAAAGCCATGGCGCTGGCCCTAACCTACACAGGAGCGATAATAGGTGCTGGCTTTGCATCGGGCCAGGAGTTGGTTCATTTTTTTGTTCGTCAGGGCTTTTTAGGTCTTTTGGGAACTGTTGTGGCGACAGTGGGCTTTGTGGTATCGGCCCTAACGGTTTTTAAGATTGGGGTCAGCAGAGGGATTACTTCTTATCACCGCTTTTTGATTGTTCTGCTGGGGGAAAACCTTGGCAGGGCGGCGGATCTGTGCTTCTCTTGCTACTTGTTTATGGGATTAGTGATTATGCTTGCGGGCTGTGAATCTGTTTTCTCCGACAACTTTGGTTTTGCAAAAGGCTTTGGCTTAATTTTAAGCAGTCTAATTTTGATTGGGGCTCTCTTGCGGAAGGAAGGCGGGGTTTTAGCTTTAAACACCTTTCTGGTTCCTTTGATAATCTTTGGAGCCTTGTTGATTAGCATTTCTAGTTTTCGAGAAACCGGTTTGCTGTCCGCTACAGTAAATAGCGGTCGTGGTTTTGCTTGGTTAGGCTTTGCCATTCTTTATGTTTCATATAACATGATCGGCGGGCTGGTGATTTTGCTCAGATTTACCGGAAGCCACTACAGGGAAGGTTTTTTCGGTATTGTTTTGGGCGGTTTAGTTTTAGGTGTTTTGGCAGGCTTACTTTCCTTAGTTCTGCTGAATAATTATTCTACCATAGCGGCAAGGGAGATCCCCTTGCTGGTCTTGGCAGAAAACAGAAGTATCTTTTTAGGTAGGGCCTATGGCATTGCCTTGTGGTTTGCTATGTTGACTACGGCAGTAGTAGACGGGGCTGCTCTGGCCTTGAGAATGGAGAAGGCAAAACTCCCCTACCTAATGATTATTTTGCTGTTTATTTTCGCCGCTGCTCTTTTGGCCAAGGTAGGCTTTTCGGTCCTGATAAAAACTGTTTACCCCTTTTTTGGTTACTTGGGGTTAGTCCTGTTAATGCTAATTCTGCTGAGGTGGTGTTTGAAAAAACAGTATTAAGATGCTGTCAGCGTTTTCCAGATATGATAGGCAGGAATTATTGATTGTAGTAGAGAATAGACTAGATGCAAAATTGACAGCTTGGTTTAAATTAGCTAGTTGGGGGGTGGGGCCGGGTAGTACAAAAGTAGTACCCGGGGTCAATGGAAAAGAAAAAGCAAATGGTTGGCACTAGAAAAATTTTAGTACTGGGCATAATTTTCCTATTATTGGGCAGCCTTTTGTCTGCTTGTTCCTTTCTGGAAAATATTAATGTATTCAAAGAAGGAAAAGTTAAGGAGAAGCCTCTAGAAAACCCCCCCGGAGCCAAAAGGCCTATTGTTTTATCAACTGAAAAGAGCCAAATAGTTGTTTATTATGCCACTGCCGACGAAAACTTTCTGGTTCCTGTTACCATCTCTATTAATCCGACGAAAGAAGTTGTACAAGTTGCCATAGAGAAACTTTTAGCCGGTCCCAATAATGATTTTTTGAAGGGACCCATTCCTGAAGGAACTAAGCTTAGAGAAATATACTTTCGCGAAGGATCGGGAACGGTTTTTATAGACTTGACAAAGCAGTTTTTAGAGATGAAAACCAAGGAAGCTGTTCAATTGGCCTTGGATTCTATTATTTATACCCTTAGCGAATTTCCAAATGTGGAAAGGTTTCAAATTTTTGTAGAGGGGCAGTTAATAGGTGAATTGCAGGATGTTCTCCTGGATGCAGTTTTTGAAAGAGAAAATAAGATTAATTATATAGGGGACAAATCGGACTCAGGGGCACAAATTACCGTCTATTACGGTGACGATAACGCCATGTTTTTGGTTCCGGTTTCTATTGCCGGGCCTAAGGACGGAGGCGTGGTTGAACAGGCGAAAGCCGCCCTGAACCAGCTGGTGAAGGGGTCTCCCAAAAAAGGCAATTTGGTTTCCCCCCTTTGGAAGGGCACTAAAATAATTAATGTTTCCTGGGAGGAAGATAAAAAGCTGCTGGCGGTTAATTTTAGTAAGGAAGTGGTGGGCTATGGAGGGGGGACCGCTTTGGAACGATTATTGGTTAATTCCCTGGTGTTTACTCTTACTTCCTTGCCCCAGGTGGAAAAGGTGCAGGTTTTGATAGAAGGGCAAAAAGTTGATTATTTGCCCGAAGGAACGGATATTTATAATCCCTTGGAGAGAACGGAAAAATTAAATTGCAGTCAGTGATTGCAAACTTAGGTACTTTTTTGGAAAAAAAGAAAATGTTTGCTTCTGTGCTGTCCTAAAGTTTTTTAAGGATGGCTTTCTTTCTAAGAAGGACTAATAGTCATGATTTTGGAGGAAACGGGTATTTGCCTGAAAACCTCATTGCTCTATTTGCTTACCGCGACCTTAGTGAGACTTTATTTGTAATTTTCTTAATTTACTGTGGGCTGGCTGCTATTTGAAAGGAGGGAAGGTAGTTGATGGGAATAGTTCCCCTTGAGGAAATAGAATATCGGATCAACAGGCTTCAACAGTCACTGTTAAAAAATGAGCTGGACGGTGCCTTGATTCTGGAAAATACTAATCTCTATTATTTGACAGGCAGCATCTTTGAGGGCTTTCTTTATGTTCCCGTGGAGGGAAAGCCGTTGCTGATGGTGAAGCGGGGTTTGGAAAGGGTCGTAAAAGAATCACCTTTGACAAACATCCTTTCTATTAAAAGCAGTAGGGATCTGGGCGTTACTATACAGGAGTGCCATCCTTTGCCCGTCCGCCTAGGACTGGAATTAGATGTTTTGCCTGCACGGGATTATCTAAGGTACCAAAAGCTTTTCTCTACAACAACTCAACTAATCGATTTGAGTAAAATTATCAGGGAGCTCCGTTTGGTTAAATCTAGCTATGAGCA
>JBBAFB010000018.1:0-23980 GCA_041655595.1 Bacillota bacterium | reverse complement strand
TTCCGCTTTTCTAGTTCCTCTAATATTGTTTTGATTTCTTCGTCGCTAAGTTTTCTATCATTAGCTTCGGCTATATCTGTTTCATCAAGCTCCTTCATATATTTTTCAATTTTTTCATCAATGTCTGACGGTCCTTGTGGTTTATGATAGCGACTCCTACCTTTTAACAAAAGAGAAGTTAAGGCTATTATCCCCACGAGGTACCAGGAGGTACTAGCGGGCAAATAATTTTTGAAGATGAAGAGAATTCCACGAGGTTTAAGAAACTCTTAAGCGGGGCTTTCCCCTAACATGGTTTTGAAAGCATAATCAAGCAAACCGGAAGGTCCGTTCCCATGGTTTACCATGTGGATACCATTTCCCACCATTATTTCATTCGCCAAGTTGTCCGCCATTCCTTCCTTTTTCGTGTGGAACTGAGATAAAAAAACTGGAACTGCAAATCAAGCCCTTGAGACGTTTTCGGCAAAATAAAAACCACCAATCGATAAATCTTTTTATCAATTGATGGTGGTTTAGATGGTGGAGATAAGGAGGATCGAACTCCTGACCTCTTGACTGCCAGTCAAGCGCTCTCCCAGCTGAGCTATACCCCCATGTAAACGCACATCGCTTTTAATAAATTGCTTAAGCGCGATGTGCAATTTTTATTATAGCATAGACAACCAAGAATGCAAGGTTTTTTTATAGTTTGAAGGAATTTCGCTATCAGTGTTTAATACCTATAAGATACAATTATTGTAGGGGGTAAAGGAATTATGAATGAACAGCGGTTTATTCCTGTCTCACTGGCCAATGAGATAGTAACTATGCTTAACTCTGCAACAAACGCCCGGGTTAATGTTATGGGCCAGGACGGAATTATAATTGCAAGTACAAATACAGAACGAATAAATGATATCCACGCGGTTGCCGCGGAAATTATGGCTGGCAAAAAGGACTCCGCCATAGTCACCCAGGAAATGGCCGATGAAAATCCCCTGTTAAGGCCCGGCTGGAACTTTGCTGTTATGGTTAACAATAGAAGGGTTGGAGTAGTTTCTGTCGGCGGGGACCCGGATCAGGTTAAACCCTATGCTTTGATTGGAGCAAAATATGCTGAGGCCAACTTTGCAAAAGTGTTGCAGGATGAAATAGCGGCCCAAGTTACCTACGATGTAGCCGCAAAAATACAGGAAGCCTCTTCTGCCATCGAAGCCTTGGCCGCCGCTTCGGAAGAAATAGCGGCTACCGCCAAAACTATGGAGGAAATAGCCCTATCGGCCGAAGAAAAGTTAAGTAAAATAGAAGCCGTGCTCAGCTTCATCAATGAGCTGGCCAGTCAAACCAATATTCTGGGCCTCAATGCCGCAATCGAAGCAGCTAGGGCCGGAACTGCAGGTAGAGCCTTTTCCGTTGTGGCGGAAGAAATAAGAAAACTTGCCTTAAACAGCGGGCGATCTACCAAAGATATAACGAATATTCTGAATGAAATTACACAGGTTATCACCGAAATCAGCAGTGGTTTGCAGCAAAACACCGCGATAACCGAATCCCAAGCAATAGATCTGCAATCTGTTACTGAAAACATTAATGAAATTAATACCCTAGTGTTACGTTTATTGACTTAGTTTTACCGTGTTGCCCGGTTACCGTTGCTAATGAGGAATATTTTCGGCGGAATATCACAGGCACAGGTCCAGATGAGTGGGGTCACTGCCAACGGAAAGGGCGGAGCCCGTCCCCGCCGGCTGGGGTTGGGCTTCAGTGGGACTAAGAATCTGCAAGCATTGCACACTTCAGGCTGCAAGAAACAAAAAGCCCTCCCCTACGGCAGGGGGTGGGCTTTTTGGGGATTAATGGCTCAGGTCCCCGACTCTAGTGAAGGGGTAGAAACGTAGAATCGCCTTGCCCTTGATATTCTCCATAGGTACAAAGCCCCAACTACGGCTATCACTTGAATTATTCCGATTATCACCCAAAACAAAGACTTCCATTTCGGGGACAGTTATTGGGCCGTATTCCCCCGCAGGCGCCTCTTTGATATATCCTTCTTCGGACAAATCACCATTTATAAAAAGGAAGCCGTCATGAATCCAAATTTCATCCCCGGGCAAACCAACCACCCTTTTTATGTAGTCATCATGGGTCAGGGCTTCCAGAGGGGGCGAGAAAATAATCACATCCTGCCTTTTTAACCCATCCTTTTTATAAAAAAGTTTATCCACAAAAACCCGATCATTCACCTCTAAAGTAGGCAACATGGACTCCGAATTAATATACCTGGCCTCCGCGACAAAGGTCCTGATTGTCAGTGCCAGCAATGCTGCGATAGCTAAAGGTAAAATCCAATCTCTAAAGATCTTTTTGGATTTCAATTAAAAACCCTCCTCGAACAACTTGGCAGTTTCTTCATTTTATTCTAATACTATTTTCCCCATTAATCAAATATCCAAACACAAATTTTAGGAGGATTTTTATCCTAATTAAATTATTGTTCAAAAAAGGCCTTTTGCAATCTCTCCGCCAAACCGGTATAACGCTGTGCAGTTTTATTATTAGCGATGGCCCGGGCCAAAGCGTTTTTTGTGCCGATCAAAATTACCTTTTCTTTTGCCCTGGTGATTCCAGTGTACAACAGATTTCTAGCCAGCATATAGTAATGCTGGTTGCTGACAGGCATGATTATAACAGGGACTTCCCCCCCTTGAGCTTTATGTACGGTCATACAATAGGCCAAGCTTAACTCGTCAAAGGCTTCTTCATAAGAGTAATCCACAAATTCACCTCTGATTTCAACTATGATGGTTAAGGGCTGATCCTCCTTTTGTTTTGCGGGGATAATTTCGGAGATAAAGCCCACATCCCCATTAAACACCCCTTTATCATAATTATTTTTCAGCTGCATTACCCGATCCCCTTCACGATAGACAGTTTCCCCTACCTGGGTTTGAATCAGCTGAGGCCCGGGGGGATTTAAGGTTCCTTGCAATAAATTATTAAGGGCTTTTGTACCCAAAGATCCCCTATGCATTGGGGATAGAACCTGCAACTCCTTGATACTATAGCCCATTTCAATTATTTTTAAGGAGACTGCTTTGATCAGCTCGGCGATGTTTTCCGGTTCCTCCTGTTCCAGAAAATAAAAATCGTCTTTTCCTTTTTTCAGTTGTAGCATTTCTCCCTTGTTGACCCGGTGAGCATTGGTGATAATTTGACTGGTTTCTGCCTGGCGGAAAATATGCTTTAATCGAATTGTTTTAACACCTGCTTCAATAAGATCCTGTAAGACATTTCCGGGGCCAACGCTGGGCAGTTGGTCTGAATCTCCCACAAACAATACCCTTGTTTTAATAGGATTAAGGGCTTCAAACAGCATGGCAGCTAAACTGATATCCAGCATTGAAACCTCATCAATCACCAGTAGGTCGCAATCTAAGTTTTCATCTTCATTATATTCCGATATTTCCCCGGGTCTAAATCCCAGCAAACGGTGTATGGTGCCTGCCGCTTCCCCTGTAATTTCGGCCAGATTTTGACTGGCCCTGCCCGTCGGACTGGCTAACAAAACCTTTGCGTCTTGATCTATTTTTCTTAACACGGAGATCACCCCGTTGACTGTTAAGGTTTTACCCGTACCCGGACCGCCGGTTAAAATACAAAGCCCTGTTTGAAACAAGGTCTCGATGGCTTGTTTTTGCTCTGGTGCCAACTCTAAACCGGTTTCAATTTCAAACAAATCCAGACATTGCCTGATTCGCTCCGTAGTTGCAAAGGGTTTTGGAAAAATCAGCTCCCTCACTTTTTGTGCAACCCTTTCTTCTTCCTGATGTAGCCGATAAAGATAAATACATTCCCCCTCGGCAATCAGCTCCCTATTGGCCAGTAAAACCTCTAGCTCTTCCTCATATTGAGCGATAATCTGCTCATCATTTTCTTTTAATAATTGTTTTAAGTTTCTCAACAGGACTTCTTTGGGCAAAAAACAATGTCCTTGGTTTTCCCCTTCTAGTAACAGATGCTTAATAGCGGCCCTACGCCTATAGGGGGTATTGTCCGCAAAACCCATGTTTTTAGCAATCAGATCGGCCTTAAAAAAACCGATACCTGTTAAATCACTTAGCAAGTAGGGATTTTCTTGTACCAGGTGAATGGCGTTAAAGCCCCATGCTCTATAGGCCTTCAAAGCCAGATTTACTGTCAATCCTTGGGGAAAAAGAGCCGATAAAACATATTGCAGTTCAAAGTTTTTAAGTAAATATTGATAAAGCTCTGCGGCTTTTTTATCGCTGATTCCCTTAATGCCTTGTAAACTGGCCGCTCCTTCTTCAATTATAGTTTTTAAACAATCCTCACCTAATTTGGCTACAATGGCCTCTGCCCTTTTCTTACCGATATTTTTGACCGAGGATGATAAATATTCAATTATTTGCTGAACAGTTGAAGGCAGTGATATTTCGAATCTACTTACTTGAATCTGTTCCCCATAACGAGAATGGTTTTTACGGTGACCCCAAATACGCACCTCCTGCTCCCTTTTAATCCCCACAAGAGGACCGACAATACTGAGGGTTTCGTCGTTGGCTTTAAATTTGGCCACAACAAAGCTTTCATCGGGGGATTGATATACTATGTGTTTAATGACACCGACTAATTCACAACTGTCCATGTTTGCTCACCTGCTCTTGCTTTCGCTGTTACATACAATTTTAAACATAATCCGGCAAACATGCAAACAACAATTCTGGGCTCGGCGAAAAATCAGGGCTCCAAAAAAAGCCTTCAAAAAACTGTTTGGTAATTGTCCGGCAATTGCTTAGCATCATTCTTATTTTCTGCTGTCAGCTTGCTCCAGTCTACAAATGGTTTTGGGTACACCGGACATAATAACCTTAACTTGATGATTTTTACCGTCATCCACTAAGGGAAAACGATTATCTTTAATAACTGCTCCGTCTAATTGTATTTCCCGAACCCCCTTATTAACGCCGTCGGCGTTTTCGACCGTTACCTGATACTTGGTATTTCCGTAGCGGTAATTTAGCTGAAATTCCTTCCAATGACCGGGAATACAGGGGTCAAAAATCAGATAACCTTCCTTAATTTTAAAGCCTAAAATATCCTCCAAGCCGACATTATAAAACCAACCTGCGGCACCGGTGTACCAAGTCCATCCTCCTCTGCCGGCCTGAGGGCTGACCGTGTAAACATCCGCTGCCACCACATAGGGTTCAACCCTGTATACCGCACACTCGATTGAGGTACGTGCATGATTCAAAGGGTTGATCATATGAAATAGCTCCCAAGCTTTATCACCTTGTCCCAGTATGGCAAAGGCCTTAATTGCCCAGGTGGCTGCGTGGGTATATTGAGCACCGTTTTCTCTGACACCGGCTACATAACCCTTTATGTAGCCGGGTTCTAGATCACCATTTTCAAAAGGTGGAGTAAATAATTTTATGACTCCCAACTCTCTATCAATCAAGTTCTTTTCTAAAGCTTTAAGAGCTAATTCAATCCTGTCTCTACGCCTGCCCTGTGCAATGGCGGCCCAAGATTGGGATAAAGAATCTATGGAGCACTCGTTGTTAACCTGGGAACCTAGGGGCGTTCCGTCATCAAAATAGGCCCTACGATACCAGGCGCCGTCCCATGCCTCCTTTTCTAAGGTTTCCGCTAGCTGCTCCCTCATATTTCTATACTGATCCGCTTTTTGATAGTCAGCCATTAATTCGCAAACAGGGATAAACTTATTTAAAATATAAAGCAAAAACCAGCCTAACCAGCAGCTCTCGCCCTTGCCCAGGTTGCCAACAGTACTCATACCATCGTTCCAGTCGCCGGAACCCATCAAGGGAAGCCCATGGTCCCCAAATTGAAGGGAAATATCAATTGCTCTTACGCAGTGCTCATATAAACTTCCTTTTTCCTCGGACACAACCGGAGTAAAATATTTCTCATCTTCCCCTTCTTCCAGGCTGTCACCCTCTAAGAAAGGAATTTCCGCATTTAATAGCTCATAATCCTTAGTCCCCTCCAGATAATTCACCAAAACAAAGGGCAGCCACAGGCGATCATCGGTAAATCTGGTTCTAACTCCCCGGTCACCTACTTTCGGATGCCACCAGTGTTGAACGTCACCTTCTTTAAATTGGTGAGCAGCATGAAGCAATAGCTGATCCCTGGTTAGCTCAGGCCAAATAGGAAGTATGTTCAGGCTGTCCTGCAGTTGATCCCGATAGCCATAAGCCCCTCCGCATTGATAAAAAGCGGAACGAGCCCAAAGACGGCAGACGATATTCTGGTACATTAACCAATTATTCATCATCAAGTCCATAGTGGTATCAGGGGTTCTAACCTGAATTTTTGATAGCAGTTCTTCCCAGTGATCAATGACTTCCGCCAGCTTCACTTTTGCATTACCGGTGTGGCGATAGTAATTTACTTCCGCCAAAATCTGTTCGTATGCCAGCCCTTGACCTAATAAAAAAACCAATTCCTTTTTTTCACCCGGGGCCAAACTTATTTTTACTTGAATTGCACCGCAAGGATCCAGGCCTGCGCCAACGCGACCGGACAGCTTTTCCCTGGCCAATGCCCGAGGCCTGTCCAGGTGACCCTCCCTGCCGACAAATTCCCTTCGATCTCCTGTAAAGGAAAATACCTTTTCGGAACTGGCCATGAAGATCTGCCTTTGGGGGAAATCCGCTTGATATTGGTTATTAAATGTCAAAACCTCATCGGTTCGATTATAATTACTTACCAAGTATGGTGCGGATACCTCCCAGTGGACTCCTAAAACCGGCTTTAAATAATAGAAAACACTTAAATCCTTAGTTTCATCGGAGTTGTTGGTTAAATTGACCAAACTTATTTTTATGGTGCCTTCTTGGGGGACAAATAAAATTTGCTCCTGTTCCAACTGATAGCCATGACGATGAAATCGTGTATAGCCTAAACCATGATGAACAGTGTAAGTAACCTCCTCCCTGATCGGCAAGGGGGTTATGGTCCATGTAGAACCATTCTTCTCGTCGCGTAAATAAATTACCTCATTAATGGGATCAGTGACGGGATCATTAGACCAGGGGGTTAATTTGTTTTCACGGCTATTTTCCGCCCAGACAAAGCCCGAGCCGCTTTCCGAAACCTGAAAGCCAAATTCCGGGTTTGCAATTACATTAATCCAGGGTGTAGGGGTGCGTATACCCTCCCTCAGCCGGATTACATATTCCCTGCCGTCCTGAGCAAAGCCGCCAAAACCATTCCATAATTGCAGATCTACTGCTTCTTCATCACTTTGATAACAAGCAACTTCCCCGGAAAACTGCTTTTTAGGTGGAAGCTTGTTTTCATGATAGCGCAATTGAGCCCTAATAGGCTGTTTACCCGACAAAACTATTCTGGCAACAGTATAAAATAACTGAACATCCTCCTCAGGCATGGAGCCTGCATTCCTGATATAAATACCCCCTGAGCTTTCAAGCAAATGCTTTGAATAACTGACCGCCACAGTTTCCCTGAGCAAATCTTGCATCGGCTGCAGATACTGACTCTTATCCTCATTCAGGATCACCAAATCAACGGCTAAACCCTTAACTCTCCAGTATTCGTGGGCTCTTATCATTTCCTTGACCAACTCTATTTCGGTCTTTGTTTCTACCGTCAGTAAAACAATTGGCAAATCACCTGAAATTCCGTAAGCCCAAAGAGCAGGTTGCCCCTTGGAGTTTTGTCTGATTTGCTCGGAATAATTGATTTTCAAGGGACTATTGAATACTAGATGGGGCAGCAAATCATCAAATAAAGCGATTTGCTCCTCTGCCAAATCCAGAAAATGGGCCTCCACCTGACTCCTTGTTTTAGCCATTTCAAAGGCACGCTGGATAGCCCCTTGGTTTCGATATTTTCTTGCCAAGTTTAAGGAGGCCTCCCGATTTTCCCCGTAGCCCGAAAACCAGCTAATACTTGCATTTTGGTTGGAAGGGATTTTTACTCGCCTTCTCAGACTAAAAATAGGATCCAAGACAGTTCCGCTGATCCCCGATAAAGTTTTTTCCGGTCCTTCCGGGTTAACCATACTGCGGTTTCTGCCCAAAAAACTGCCCCGATTAGTCTCAAATTGAAGCTGGCCCGCTACCTCCCCCTCTACTAATAGACCATGAAATGCCCAGTGAGCTTTTTGCAAGCTTGATCTGGGACGCCGAGACGCTAGTAATATTTCCTCCTCGGTCAGCACCTCTGTTTTGATAAATAAATTACTAAATGCGGGATGAGCCAAATCACCGTTTTGGTCGCCAAGCACTATTTCTCCATAACTGGTTACTTCAACTGTTATTTCAGTTGGGGAGTTGTTGCTGATAATTATTTTTCTAATTTCCACATCATCTTCCGGTGCCACTACGATTTCCGAGCGAGTGGTAATTAAATCATCGGTGCGGGTAAAAACAGCCTTCTCCAATGAAAAGCTCACCCTATAATGATCGGGTTCTTCCCTTAGCGGCTCAAAAGTTGGCGACCAAACCCGATTGGTTTCCAAGCATTTAATTAAAAAGAAAAAACCGTAATTCCCTTCAATTAAATCTTTGCGCCACCTGAACATTTGAATTCCATCCCTTGTGGAATAACCCCCGCCCCGATCCGTTATCAGCAGAAAATAACTTCCGTTAGAAAGAATTTGACAATTAGGAAGAACTTGTTCTGTCCGTTCAAAGTGGCGAATTGGATTAACTATTTCTTTTTCGTTTTCCACCAAGGGTCCGATATGCTCCCGCTGTTCTTTGGTAATAATGGCCTTATAGGGCAGTCTTTCTTCCAATAATATTTCCCCGCCTTGCACCAAAGGGTTAGCGTGAAAACGCTGCTGCATAATGTTTTGGTGAAAATAATTATTGATTGCGGTCAAGCTCATCCCCAAGTGATGAGCCATAAAGCTTTCTACCAGCTTTTTTTCTTCCCCGGCGGGTAATCTTTCCAAGGTGTAATCAATGGCCTCGTAAAGACCATACTCCCCCTCCAAGCCTTCCGCCAAAAGCCTGTTGATATTTTTCATGGCTGCTGCGGGTTCAAAGGGCAGTGCCAAAAATGTAGAGTAAGGTGAAATCACCATATCATTAACTAAACCTCTTTTAAGTCCCAGGTCAGGAACTCCAAAGGCTTTATATTGATAATTTAAATGGGAATCAAAGCCATAGTAGCCGGATTCGGAAGTCCCCCAGGGAACATTTCTTTTATTGCCATAGCCTTCCTGGGCTGACAGTACAGTCCGGTAGGTCTCCGCCAGTAAGGTATTATTAAAATGCTTCATCACTAATGAGGGCATCAAATACTCAAACATGGTTCCCGTCCAGGAAACCAGCCCCCTTTCCCTATCCACCAGTGCCAAGGATCTGCCCAACTTAAACCAATGGCTTTCAGGAGCCTCCCTTTTACAAATGGCTAAATAGCTTATCAAACGAGCCTCGGAAGCCAATAAGTCATAATAGGAATCTGTTAGTTTTTCTTCCTCTTTACTATAGCCGATGGCGAATAAACCCTGCTTCTCATTATAGAGAGGGGCAAAGTCCATCTCGTCAAAGATGCTTTGTATTTCCTCCGTAAGGATTTCTATTTCCTTGCAAACCCCCTCCACATTGTCCAACAGCAATTCGATTTCCAGCCTATCCTGTTCTGAAAAGTTTTCTTCCCGGGAGGAAACTTTTTGCAAAACATCTTGATAGCTCTGCCTCAGGTCTAAAAGGCTGGCCTCCTCGGGATTGATTTTAGCGGTAACCAGTTGTTTTAGTTTATCTGAGCCGCTTGCTTGGGGCCATAGCTTTGCCATTTCCTCTGTTAAAGAAGCAGCCATGTCAACCAGCTTTAAAGACCAGCCACCTTCTCTAATTGCCTTGTATTTAAGGTCCCCCAAGGCCTTAATTTTTTCTCTTACAGTAGCCGGCGCCTCCTGCCACTTTGCATACTCCCCGGTTAATTGTCCCTCGGAAACCGCAATTTTAAAGGTATCCTGCAAGCCCGCTACAACCTTTTGACCCCACAAGGGTCTTTTTAAATAGTCCCTTAAACCTTCCTGGACAACCAGCAGATAGCCAGCCAAATTTCCGCTGTCAACTGTTGATATAAAAAAGGGTCTTAAAGGTTCAAGGGTTACAGTATGATACCAATTAAAAAGGTGACCCTTCCACGTTTCCATTTTTCTAATCGTCTTGATTGTACTTTTAATTCTTTCAACCAAACCGGTAGCGGTTAAATAACCAAGGTCACCGGCGGCTAAGGTTGCCAGTAATAAAAAACCGATATTAGTGGGGGAAGTCCTAAGGGCCAAACCATTGGCCGGATTTAATTGAAAATTATCCGGCGGGAGAAAATTATTGTCCTCTCCTGCAAATTCTTCATAATAAGCCCAGGTTTTTCTGGCAAGCCTTCGCAGGATATTTTCTTCTTCTTGACTCAATACTTTTTTCGGCTCCTCAAGTTTTTTACTAAGGTTGAAAGCCAACCAAGGTGCACTAACCCAAAGCAGTGCAAATGGCAAGGCAACTACCGGAACGGCAGCTTCTATCAAAACCGAAAGAAGAATCAGCAAAACCCCGGCTATCGGTGATATTTGCATTCGTTTTAAATAACCCGGAAAATCATTTTTAATATTTTTTTCTGCTTCTGCCGCTGTAACCCACTCTAAAAGATACCTTCTTGAAAAATAAACCCTGTAAAGACTTCTGATTGCCGCATCTATTAACAACCCGGCCTGATGAGGCAAAAAAGCCAGTAACAGCAATGCGCGATAAAGCCCCTCTCCCATCCTAGTCAGAAAAAGAAAGGGCAGTACAGATCTTAAGGCTTGACTGAACTCATTCACTAACGGCAGGAAAAATGGAATCAAAGCTAGACTCAATAACAAGAGAGAATTGCCGGGGAACCACACCATCCCCAAAAAAAGCAGCAATAATTGACTAAAGGGCAGCAGACTCCTTCTAATGTTATCAAAAATCTTCCACTTTGACAGGGCTGTTAGGGGGTTTGTGGCCCTTTGATCCTTGCCAAAGGAAACCTTGGCAAGTAACCAGGGAAAAAGCTGCCAGTCACCTCTGGCCCAGCGATGAAACCTAGCAGAAAAGGAGGCATATGTAGCCGGGTATCCGTCTACCAACTCCAAATCTGTGGCCAAGCCCGTTCTTAAAAAGCTTCCTTCCAACAAATCATGGCTCAGGATACTTTCTTCGGGCAAAGCCCTGCTTAGCAAAGAATCAAACACTTGCAAATTGTAAATTCCCTTGCCGGTAAAAATGCCCTCACCAAATAAATCTTGGTACAAATCAGAAATAGCTGTCGTATAGGGGTCAATACCACCCTCCCCTGCAAAAAGACCGGCAAAGGCCGATTGATTTGCCTCTCTGATGCCGACCCCAATCCTGGGCTGAATCAGGCCGTAGCCTTCCTTGACAATCCCCCGCTCATGATCAATCACTGCTTTATTTAAGGGGTGGGCAATGGTACTGACCAGTTTCTTGGCCATACCCAGAGTTAGACGGGTATCCCCGTCCAGGGTAATAATATTTTTGATTTCGCCGGTTAAATCCAGTAGGCCCGGCGATAGACTTTCGTAACCATCCCTATTTCCTTCCAACAGTAACCGGTTGAATTGAATCAAAGCACCTCTTTTTCTCTCCCAACCGGTCCAGCGGTTTTGAGTGGGGGAGAATCGCCTTTTGCGCTGAGCGAAATTAAAGATATCTTTATCATCACTATAAAGCCGGTTTAGCTTTGCTACGCCTTCCAGGCCCGCCTGAACAATTAACTCATCTTCTGCCAGTTCCTCCCGATCAGCATCTTTAAAATCGCCTACCAAAGTAAAGTAAAGATTTTGCTCCCTGTTGGCCAAATAATAAACTTCTAAACTGGACAGCACTTGACGAACTTTTTCAGGGCCGGGTACTAAACAGGGTATTACAACCATGGTGGATTCCGCCTCGGGAATCCCCTCCTTGAAAGCCAGCTTAGGCAAGTGAGTCGGCTTTATCAAGAGATGCACAAAATAATTAACTAAAAAAATGCTGATCTCGCTAACGGGAATCAAGGCCAACAACAAGATAACCGAAACAAAGAAGCTGCCAACTCCCGCCGGCCCGGAAACAGATAATATCAAAGGTAAAAGGAAAAGAATCATCAAAAAAACAATCGCACCAAAGTAGTAGACACCAGAGGACAAATGACGGGGGCCTACCTTATCCCCTGACCCTAAAGCATTCGCCAGCTCTCTTTTCCCATTGCCGATTAGATAATAGCCCACGTGGTTGGCTTTTTGCTTGTTATCGCTGTTTTGCTTTGCCAACCCTACTGCCAAACGGGCCACCTTAGTTTCCATTACCTGATATTTTTTTGCCAACTGCTTGATTTGGAATCTATAGTTATTTCTAGAGGCCTCATCCATTGCAGCATAAATCTTGTCGGGATCATGTTGCAAAATAGACTCCACTTTACTGAGGGATTCAAAAACCTCATCCCAGTTAAAGCGGGTCGCTTTTTTTAGGCTTACAATAGCATGTCCGACAGTTATTTTTCTGGATGCCTGTTCAAAATGCTCCTGCTCAACTATTTCCTCCAAGGAAATCCCCTGATCTAATAGCTGTTCTTCCAACCAGCTTTTAAGTGTTTCCTCCCCAAAAGCTTGCCGTCTCAATTCTTTAATTAAATGTTCAACAAAGGATGGTGCGGGCACACCTTTTTGTTCATTAAACATTTCTTCTAAAACCGCACTTCGGTCTTTTTCGTCTAAAGCGGCAATTTGAACCGCTTTGTCCCAATTTTGCTCCGTCCCAAAGGTTTTCTCAGCCAGATAGCCCAAGTAATCCAAAAGTGCAACCTTCATCACAAGGGGCAATGTTTCAAGTTCGCTCATTGATAAAACCCTTTGCTTTTGGTAGGAAGCAATAAAATCAACCAAGCTTTCCTGCTCCAAACGCCCATCCGTATGACTGATTAACTCCAAAGCAACAGCATAAATACGGGGATAGCCCCTTAGGTATCCCCGGTCAAGGATCTGTAATTTTGGGCAGTCCTCCTCTTTAATGCTTTTTTCGGTCTCTTTAGCTGCTTCCTCGATGAGATAAAAGTTATCCAAAAACCATTCGGAGGGGGCAGATAATTGCCGTTTACCTTTTGATTTTTCATTTAAATATTGATATATTTCCGCCAGCCTCTTATAATTGGCTTTAAGTTTTTTTAATAAAATTTTTGGCGATTTTTGAAGACCACTAATATGATGGACCTTGGCTATTTCCTCACCGTGTAGCTTGAGATCATCTGCAGTTAAGGTTACGTCTTTTAAGTTTAAAGTAAGCTCTAAGCTGTTTTTGTTGATAAAACCGAAATAAATAAACAAGATAAGCCCAAAAAATAAAGCTAATCCTAGCTCCATTTCTTCACTCAACCCCTCTTGTAAGTTGACTTTTAAGCAATTCGTTACTATGTTACTTAATTTTGTATAAATGTCCTTATCATTCTGCCCTTAATGAAGGCTCAATATTAAGGGAAAAAATTCCGTCTGAACAAGAAAAAAACCCTTGCGGGTTTTTTTGACTGAAATTTTTAATAATAAATAATCCGGTCTGTTGATACCTTTGAAAAGCTATAACCGTAAATTATTTAGCTATTAACTCTAAACCTTTTGCTTGGCTGAAACCGGCGGCGTTTTTAGGTAACCTCATAACAATTGCCTCATCTTCCACATACATCTCCAGGTAATCACCTGGGGAAATATTAAGGGATCTTTTAACTTGCGTAGGCAGGGCAATTAAACCTTTCTTTCCCATCCGAAACTTATGCGAGCTTTGTTCAACTGTTAACAAAATAGCACCCCCAAGTACAATTCAAAATAATTGCTTTCGCAAGCCAAGTGCATTATTTTTCAAGATCGCCTCCTTTAGGATTGGACAGATTATTTACTCTCGTACAAAACATTTCGTGCTGGTTCGATTATCTCCTTTATCATAAAAAGGTGATTTCTAAGAAGTTTTGCCGGAAATTGTCGTCCAATAAAAAAGACCTTGGCAGGTCATTAATTCAATCCCTTGGACGAGATTTTTTACCGAGGGTTTATTTCAAAAAATTTGTTTCAGATAATCTACCTTCTTCTCCCTTGTAAATAACCGTACTTGGGAGAGCGATAGATACGCCTTCTCCTTCTAAAATATGAATAATTTTATAGTTGACATCCTCCTTAATCCTTAAATATTCTCCCCAATTGGTGGTCTTGGTAAAAAAGTATAAAAGGATACCATAGCCGTTGTCATCAAAACCGTCCAAACGAACAAAAATGGTCTCTTGGGATATCCCGGTATGTCCTTCAAGCATGTGTCTAATATTTGTCACGGAGTTTTCTAACTGCTCCTTGCCGATATTGTAGGGCAATCTCAATCTGAAATTAATTCGCCTTTTGCCCATCCTGCTCCAATTAGTGATCGGTTCATTGGCCAATAGGGAATTAGGTATTGTAATTAAAGCCTGAGCAAAGGTCCTAACTCTGGTACTTCTAAAATTAATATCTTCTACTGTCCCCTCAATAGTGGGGGTTTGAATCCAGTCACCGATAGTAAAAGGTTTATCAGTGACTATCACAAAGCCGCCAAAAATATTAGCTACTGTATCTTTAGCGGCTAAAGCAAAGGCCAAACCGCCTAATCCTAAACCAGCGACAAAACCATTGATGTCATAATCCCATTCCCCTGCAATAATACTGATGGTCAAAGCTCCAATAATAACTTTCATTGTCTTGGAAACAAAGGGATATAAAATACTTTCAAACTTAACTCCAAAAATATTTTCCAAGCCCCGCCCAATTAGGCTATGGTTATCAACCAGGTTAAAAAAACCTAGGGCAATAATTATAATTAGAAAAGAACGAAACACCTTTAGGACGACTATATTCTGAGGAGCGGTCAAAGGCAAATAATTTAGTGCAAAGTAAATACCTAATAAAATAAAGAGCAGGCTCATGGGTTTTTCAAAGGCCAGGACAATCGGATCGTCGGCATCCTGTTTAATGGTTTTAATAAACCTGGCTAAAAACCCAAATAAATTTTTGAGAAACATTTTTTGAAAAATAAAAAAAGCAAGAAAAATACCAATTGCAATTGCTAAATTAATAACTGTCGAAGTTGTTTGAAAAGCTAATGGAAACAGATTTGCCATACTAAACCCGCCTAACATGATGACCTCCTTGGTACATGGCTTTTCCTCCAAAATAAAGGTGTCTTTTAAGTCATTATACCAAAAAGATCCCTTCCTTACAGATAAATCCTCAAAAGTTTTTTACTTTTTTAAAAAAACCTAAAGCGCTGATTGGCGTTCCCCCAAGGCAACAGGCCCTTGCCCACCCGAATATACTTTGCCGCAAAAGGCAAAAGCATGACCAATCCAAAAGCGAAGCCCGCAACACCCCCCAGTTGCCACCAGGTAATAAAAGGCAGCGCGGCCAAACCGATATTGGTAACCAAGTCTGATTCCCTTAGCAAAAACATTGTTGCCACAAAAAACAAGGCCAGGTAAATAGCAGCAGGCCACTTTACTATCAGTAAAATGCCCACCATAGCCGCCAAACCCTTACCTCTTCCAAATTTAAGAAAGGGGGTCCAGATATCACCTGCCACGATCAAAACAGGGGCAAGAAACATTACCACATTGGAACCAACCCAATATTTTGCCAAAAGCATTGCAAGCGCAGCTTTTAAAATATCTAATGCTGCGGATAAAATACCTAAACCAAAACTCAGATTTTCTACCACATTCATTGCACTTGCGGTTTTGGAACCAACTTGTCTGATATCCCTGCCATAAAAGAATTTAACCAAAATAAAGGTCACAGGTACAGCTCCTAAAAAAAATGCCAAAAATAATACCAGTAAAGTTTTCATTCCATTAGCCCCTTTCTTATTCCTTTTTCAAAAATTCTTAGATAGTATTATACGCTCCCTTTGCTAGTTTGCTACTTTAATCATACTTTTAATTGCCACAAAACTCAATCTCCCATCTAAAATTCGACAAATTGCTTTCGGGAAATTTTAATAATGGGTGTTTTAGTGCCCCTAGAAATGCTCTTGCAAAATATTTCCTATGGGCTATAATACAAATAATAATTATGTGGTTGGAGGGATATCATGAAAAGATGGGTTTGTTCAGTTTGCGGTTATGTCTACGATCCACAAGAAGGAGACCCGGATAGTGGGATTGAGCCGGGCACTGCTTTTGAAGACCTGCCTGAAGACTGGGAATGCCCCGTTTGCGGAGTTAGTAAGGATGAGTTTGAGGAAGAAGATTAAAGATGTTAAAAGCTGTTGCTTTTCCAAGCAACAGCTTTTTAAATGTCAATTACTGCCTTAAATATTTCAGGATATCTTCGATGATACCTTTTGTCCGCAAGAGCTACAAAACAGTGCACCTTCCTCCAGTTCTGTCCCGCAATTGGTACAATGGTTCGGCTCTTCGGCCGGAGGCTCCTTTTCTTCCGGAGCAACCGGTGTTTCAACAGCTGTACCGCATTCGCTGCAAAAACCGGCGGTCAAGGCCAGTTCTGTCCCGCAATTGGGGCATACCTTGATACCCTTGATTCGCTGAACTTCCAACTGCAACTTAGTGATAACCTCCTGAGTAGCTTTAATTTCAGCGCACAGCTCCTCCAGAGGTTGCTCGGCTTTATCCCCAAGGGTTTCAAAATAAAGCTTGCCCAGTTTAGAGTACAAACCTTCGATTTTACGCTGTTCATCAGTTATCTGAGAATTAAGTTTGGAGGATTCCGCCAACTCTTTGGTCGCCTTGACAGCACTTTGTGTGGTCCCTACAACCTTTTTCTTGAAATCATTAAATAAGGCCATTTTATTTCCCTCCTAATGAACATAATTTCCGGGCTCGACGTGATGCCAATAAAAAATTGTACCGACAAGCATAACCGGCAACAGTTTTGAATGGAGATACTGTTTTTATTTTCACCGTTTTTCAACATTCCCCCTTATTCCCTTTGTCCAAACACCCGGACCGTCCTGTTTCTTCTATTATAGTCTCTTGCCAAGTAGTTTATTATTTTTTTCCAAAAAATAATGCCGCATTCCTATGGTTTTATTCGACATATTCCGACTTTAACCTGCCTTTTTGTGATGATTTATGCTATTGTCCAGAGGTTTTTTTTAAAAGGCGGATACACTACACCTTTTTCTGTAATCAAGGCAGTGATATATTGATATGGGGTAACATCAAAGGCGGGGTTGAAAACCTTTACTCCCGGAGGAGCGGTAATTTTACCAAAGCCCTGGATTATTTCCTGGGGATTCCTTTCTTCGATTATTATTTCTTGGCCAGTGGCGGTTTTTAAATCAATGGTAGAAGTGGGACAGGCAATAAAAAAGGGTATTTCGTGTTCCTTCGCCAAAACGGCTAAACCGTAGGTGCCTATTTTATTAGCAGTATCCCCATTGGCAGCTACCCGATCGGCCCCTACAATTACCGCATCTATCCAGCCTTTTTGCATCACATAGGCGGCCATGCTATCAGTTATCAAGGTTACATCTATTCCATTCAGCAATAATTCATGGGCTGTTAGGCGGGAGCCCTGAAGCAGAGGACGTGTTTCGCCGGCGTAAACCTTTATTTGCCACCCCTTTTCTTGGGCCAGGTAGATGGGTGCCAGGGCAGTTCCATAGCGGGCAGTGGCATAGCTGCCCGCGTTACAGTGTGTCAGAACAGTCATGCCATCTTTTAGCAAAGATAAACCATGTTCACCGATTTGACGGCAAATATGCTCATCTTCCTCTAGGATTATTTGGGCTTCCTGCAAAAGCAATGTCTTTAGTTCTTCAACACTACCGCCCTTATCCAACAGGGCCCTTTCCATTCTATTTAAAGCCCAGGAAAGGTTGACAGCGGTAGGGCGAGAAGTTGCTAGATAAGCAGATTGGGACCTAAGCTCTTGAAAAAAGCTTTGAAAATCAGTTGCACTGCTATTTCTTACTCCCAGATATAGACCGAAGGCGGCGGCGATACCTATAGCGGGGGCTCCCCTGACTATTAGCTTCTTAATTGCTGTCCAAGCTTCTTCAATTGTATTGACTTCGATAAAGATGGTTTCCAGCGGTAACTTGGTTTGATCCAATAATATAAGTCTATCTTGATCCCAGCGAATAGATACCAGATTGTCCTTCATTCTACATCCACCTTTTTCGGATTTTACTATTGTAATTTCGCATGTAAGTGTTAAATACCTGCTTTTAAAGCTGCAGGCGGAAAGCTATAAAAAAAAGCCGGAGATCCGGCCTTTTTTTATAAATATCCCGCTTCTGCTAATAATTTTCGGGATTCCCCCAAATCTTCGGGGGCTACCATCACAATAGGTCCCGTGCAACCCATACCGCTCTGAGCATAGATTCCCGCTTTCCAAAGGGTCTGCACCGCATCTTCCAAATCCAGAACCTCAATCCCGGGTATTTCAGCAGTAACAGTCTTAGCCGGCGGTTGCACGATTTCCGCCGTTTCCTTTTGAACAGTTTCCTTTTCTGTTCTGGCCTTGATCAAATCTTCTAAGCCGGCTTTTTTAGCCTTGGCAAACTCTTCATTAGCTAAAGTCAGCAACTTTCCTTTGGCAGCATCACCGGCAAAGCGTATTGCCCCGGCTATTACAGGAGCGCCGGAAGCGCGGGAGATAATGCAAATAATTCGATCATAACCCTCTCCAACTCCGGGCCCATAGCCATAACCTAGGGCTTCATAGTTGCCACCGCTGCTGTAGGCGGCAAACATTTTCATTAATACATTACCGGTCAGGCTATCCATCACCATCACATCGGGGGCACCCAACAGCAGATCATTACCCCTCATTACTATACCGCCGTCTTTTCGGGCTGACTTAGCAAAATTAATGGGGTAACCGTTTTCCTGTAATTTGAGTAGGGCCCTCTCTACCTGACGGCCCCCGTCAATATTCAAAATGCCCACAGTCGGATTTGGGTTGCCGCAGGCTTTAGCAGTGGCAATCCCATAGACGGTGTTTTTAAGCATGGCTTCCAGTCTTTCCGTTGCGGAAGTGCCTGTGGTGGTGGCTAAAAACATTTCCCGTCCCCGACTGGGTGTTATCACCTTTCCCACTGTGGATACACCTATGGGAAAATTATAATGCATGGTAACTGCGGCATCTAACTGCCCGGATGTCAACATGTGGTCCATTAATGAGTGGGCAGCAGCTTCATCCTCCGCTTCCGCTAATTCCAAAGCGGTCTCAACACCGCTACCGATTACCACCACTTCCAGATCCGGATTTTGTAACTGAGCCAGTTCAGCACCCCGAAGCACCTCCTCGGTACCCAACTCGCTGCCCAAAATGGTGATACCCACCCTGGTTTTTTGACCAAAATCACCGGTTTCCAAGCCACGGGCTACTTCCTCAAAAATATCTCCTATAGTCTTGCGAATCGCTTGATTATCCACTAACTCACCTCCCTATCCAACTCTTTTGCCATCATTCTTCCTTGAAGGATTCTGCTAAACCCCTCATGGCCTCTGCAATCATTTTTCTTACCTCATCCTTATCAAAACCTGTTTCCTGCTTGCCAGGGTTCTTTTCCATAAGAAAAGAGACTCCATCAAATAAATTAGTTAGGCGGCCCAAAAACAAGCTTCCCTTACCAATTACCATGACCTTTTCCAGGCGGCCATCTAAAATCATTTCCCTAGCAAAGCCTACAAAAGGAACTCCGGAAGGAATATGGCCCTGGGTAGGAGCGTAGCCGGTTATACCAAAGCGTTCAACTTCACCGGCAAGCTCGGATTTTTCAAAATCCCCTCTTCTCACTCCTAAGGCAGCAATCATTTTGTAATTAGCATTAGGGACATCCCCCGCACCGGCAGGTACCGTAATCTCAGGATTTTGCATTTCCGGGGAGAAACGATCAATTTGACTGAGACTTAAACCTAGCTTATCAATGGGATCTGTTACCAAGGCCTGCATAACTGCCTGCGGTGAAGAACCCGAACCAATTTTGTGACGTCCAATACCGTCGGTACGAATAATTGGATTCACTCCATCATTTTGTCCGATGTGGACTGCAAAGGTACCCAGCACATCCTCCATAACGGGCATCTCTTTTTTAATATGATCCCTGGAATTCATGCCCAGCTTTGCACAAGATCCGCCGGCCACTACAACCACATTTTGATAGATCCCTGCCTGAGCCAAGGCGGAGGCAGTAACCAGGGCATGGGCTGGGGCGGCACAAAAGCCCCTGGTATCTGAGCCGGTGGCATTGACACAGCCACAGATTTCACCAATAGCCTTAGCGAAGTTGCCCCCCCCTCTCTGGTTCATATCACCGCAAGCCTCCTCGGAACATTCCACCAGGTAGTCAACCTCTTCCGGTTTTAATCCGGTTTTAGCAAGCAAATTTTTAAGAGCAATAACAGCGGAAGCCTTGCTGACCAAGTTTTCGAATAAAACGTCTTGAGACAAAGCCACATCAAATTCGTGGGCCCTTTTAACACAGCCGATTAGTTGGCCATTTTGGTACATGCCCTCCGCAATTCCACCGGAAACCAGCTTCTCTATCTCTTCCTTGGAAGCAGGGTTTTTATCGAGCTTAGCCAGTTCTTTAATATCACCGAGCACAGAGTGTGCCGATAGCTTTTCCTTTACCCGGGACTGAAAATCTTCTTCCAGTAAAACCAAGTCAAAAACATCTACCGCCTTCATCAAACCATAAAATTCATCTTGAGGGGTAATTTCACCAAAGTTACCAAAACGCCCTGCATTTTCTACTAAGTTTTCGTACCAGGGCTTTGGAGTATTTGCCAAAGCATCCGGCTCCAGATTGCCAATATAAACCTGATTTGGGGGATATGCCACTACCTCATCAAAGCTCCTTAAGTGGGCGGGCAGTTTTTTCAAATGATCCCCATCGGCATGCTTCAATCGTTCTGTAATCTGGGTAGTACCTTGATGAATTACCATATCCGGGGCATGAATTAAGGTATAACTTGCTCCTTTCACTACTGGATAATTCATTCTTTCACCTCCGCAAAAATTAAAACATGTAAGCAAAGGGGACATCTTTGATGTCCCCTTTGTCAAAGCCAAACAAGGTATTTAAGCACCTTTTACATCCTGTTAACCACCCCTGACTAAGCAGGGCGGTCGGGATCAACAAAAGGAAACCTATTCTTCGAATACTGTTTGCATTTCTATTTCAGTTCCTAATGCCTTTAGTGCTCTTCTTACCAGTTTTCTTCTTAATTCCTTTTCATCCTTGGGTGTCATGTTAGGATTGCCCAAGGGGTGAGGAATAGCAATGGTTGGTACAATTCGGTTGGCCCCCACAGTTTGGGAAATAGGTACTATGGTACACATATGAACAACCGGTAGACCTGTGCTTTCAATTGCTTTTACCATCGTTGCACCGCAACGAGTACAGGTGCCTCAGGTGGAAGTCAGGATAACCGCATCTACACCGGCGGCATTTAAATCCGCGGCTATTTCAGTCGCATACTTCTTACAACTGGCAACTGCGGTACCATTACCTACGGTAGCGTACCAAAACTCATGGATGCTGCCGATTTCCCCATTGGCTTCCATTTCCCGCAAAACATCAATGGGCAAAACCCTATCCAAATCCTCGTTAGCGTAAACCGGGTCATAGCCGCCATGAGCCGTTTGCCCGATTTCGGGTGTGAAATCATTGATCCCTTCTAAGCTGTACTTACCATACTTGGAAGCGCTGGAAGACTCAATACGATCCGGGTTGCCCTTGGGTACCGGGCCCCCTGAGGATACCAAGGCGATTTTTGCTTTGGTAATATCCTTAACTGCTGCGGCCGGCTGCACCCTATCAAAGACCGGCATGGGAAACTCGGTAACATAGGGCTCTCCCTTAATCTTCTTAAGGAGCATCTTAACCGCTCTTTGGGAGCCTCTTTCCTCAGCAAAATAGTTCAGGCGAAGTCCTCTGGGCAAGTAACCCTCTTCTTCGGGAGTGCCAATTTCTACATCGCCTAGAATTTTTTTAATCAGTACGGACATATCTGCCACAGCTTTTCTCATTCCAGCTGCAGAATTGCCCGTTTCTACAAAGTAGGCATAGCGTCTGTACATATCAAGGCCTGGATTCTCCGGATACAGACCTCCCACCACCGGAACACCCAGTTCCTCGGTGACTCCTTTCGCCACTGCGCCACAGGCAATTCCGTAACGACCTGCATTAAATCCCGGTCCCACAATTACCATGTCCGGCTCTTGGCTCTTGATCATGTCTAAAACTTGAGCCAATGCCTCATCAATGTTTTCGTTAAAGTAGCTGTCACCGCAAACAACAGTGGCAACAATAGTAGCCTCGTCCTTTAAAGCCCCTGCAAAAGCCATTCCCGGGCCCACATGGCCCTCTCTAAGTTCCGGTCTGACATCGGCTTTTTCTTCGCCCCCGATGCCGGCATAGAACTGGTTAATATAATGTACTATCTTTTTCACTATTTTCCCCCCTTTTTCGGGTTCAAAACTTATCCGCGGTAATTTTTAACCTCGTTTACAATCTCATCTACATCTAATACCATTTCCATCATACCGATCTGCTCATCATAAACAGCTGAATCAACTTGATCCTTTAATTCAAAGATATGGTAAGCTTTAAGTCCCAACGGGACTCCTGCCAACGGACCTGCATAAGTCGGATCTCCGGTGGACACGGTTTCTGCTGCCAGACCAGAAGCTTCTGCCTCTGCTCCGCCGAGAATTACGATTAAATCCTCATTACCGTATTTGTCCGCTAAATCTTTAATCCGAGCTTGGTTTTCCAAGTCCATTGCACCTGCGGCGGTTCAGACAAAGCACTCAGTTGCCGAAAATACTATTTCGGCTCCGGCTGTCTTAACACACTCTTCAATCGCCGGACCTGGAATGCCATCTCGATCGCCCAAAATTGCTACCTTTTTGCCTTCTAGCAATTAGATCTCTCCTTCCAGATTTTTTAGTGTTTATTTTAGAATCTTTTTAAATAACTTGACAGCAATTGGTTTTTAATATCCTTTTGCCGACAGAAGCCCAAAGCCTAGCTCATTGGTGGAACAAGTAATAACCTGGATTTCTGCAGTGATACTGCCGTCGGCCTTCAAGCTACCTGAAGTCCCACCTGCAATAACATCCGCTGTTTCGGGGTAACCGATCACCGTTTTCATCGGAGGCAAGGTAATTACCTCGTTAGCATTCCCTGCAGTTACTACTGCATCCCCGGCAGGTGTAGCATCGGCCAAAGATTGAGAAGCCCCGTCCTGGCCGGCATATTCATCCGTAATTAAAACAGTTTTAATGCCTTTTGCTTCAATCTTATTACAGTTCATGACCAAGTCTGTATCCGGGTTTCCAAAACCTTCCTCAGAAATAATGGCTGCATCGGCCCCGATTAACTCCACCAGCTTAGCCGTCATATTGGATGAACGCTGTTTATCTGCTAAATAAACATTCTCGTTGGTAATTACACAGCCGATGAAATTAATATCTTTACCATGGCGTTCATATAAATCATGAATTACCGGACTATTTTGATGAACATAGGTCGGGTTTTTATCGCAGGCAGATACACAGTTTCCGCTGACAATAGCGCCATCCATCACTTCTGTCGGATAAACTAAGGTTGGGATAATCTTTTTGGCATCTACCCCATAAACATAAGTATCATGAAGCAAACCTTGGGTTTGCAGCATATAGACATAAACCACTTTAGGCAGCTCTGGGTATTCGGCTACCTGTTGAAGCAAGGGCTTTGTTTCGTAAGCCAACACCTCATCGGGTTCTACTTCCCTGCCTGCCTCACCCAAGTAGGCTGCTGTCCTAAAACCTGCCAAACGCACAACTGCTTCATGATCATGCTGATGTAAGCCGTCAATCGGATCAACTTTTACTACAACATTCAGTGTCTTGGAGAAGGGGGTGTATTCAGCCCCCGGACCGGACATGTCAATTAATCCTTCCTGGAAACCTACTATC